>JBGUUF010000107.1:0-15531 GCA_045133435.1 Acutalibacteraceae bacterium | reverse complement strand
TATCTAAGTATATGCCAAAATTCGGACTTGTTTCTTACCGAAACCGTTGAACTTATAAGTTAGAGAGTACGAATCACCAAAAAACAGCTTATTTTTATTGATTTTACTACTTGGTCAACGGTTTTGAAATGCAACCGTAATTTACCTAAAAAAGCACCGTCAGTTTGTTCATACGAACAATCGAATGTAAAAAGCTTTGAAACAAACTCACAAAAAATAATCAATAATATAGAATTTCCGCTCACATTTTATCAAAAAAGAGCTGTCGAATTTAATGATACGCTGATTAAAAAACTCATTAAAAGTAATTATTTAAGAGCCTGTTCAGTATTTCGGCGTACGCGTATTGCGCTGTCAGATTTTGTACAGGATGCAAGCAAGGCGCGTGCAGAGGGATACTGAACAGGCTCTAAATAATCAGCCTATCACTAATTTTCGATTTATCCTTACATTTAAAGAATTATGCAGATAAGACCGCTGCACCCCTCGTTGATAATGCGTTCGATAGTCTCGCGCATCTTGTCGCGCGCATCGACCGGCATTTTGCTGAGCTTGTTGTGCAGGCCCTCGTTGACCAGCTCGTGCAGTGACGTGCCGAATATATTGGACTGCCAGATGGACGACGGCTCTTCCTCGAATTCCTTGAGCAGATACTTCACCAAATCCTCCGACTGTTTCTCAGAGCCGACGATAGGCGCGACCTCGGTGGTGATATTTGTCTTGACGATATGCAGTGACGGCGCGGAGGCTGTGAGACGCACGCCGTAGCGACCGCCTTGCTTCATCATCTCAGGCTCATCCAGCTTGAGTTCATCCATAGTGGGCATGACGATGCCGTAGCCGGTGCGCTCGACTTCATCCAGCGCGTCGCTCAGCTTGTCGTACTTGCGCTTGACCTGTGCAAGCTCGGTGATAGAGCGCATAAGGTCAGATTCGTTCTTTATCTCAAGACCGGTCTTTTCGCCGATAATGCGATAGAAAAGGTCGGGCTGAAGATCGACCTTAACGCGTGTCTTGCCCGTGCCGAGGTCGATCGACTGGGTAAATGCCGAGGTAACATACTGATTTGCTGACAACGCACCAAGCAGCTTGTCGATCTCGCGTATGCGGCGTATCCCCTTTGCCGCCTGACGGATAGTGCCGAACACATCCGCCTTGAGCCAATGATTTTTGTCCAACGAGCAGAGCCAGTTGGGCATGTCGATAGACACCGAGCGCACGGGGAATTCATAGAGAATTTCGGAGAGAATGCCCTTGATCTCACTCTCGGTGAGTTGCTGACAATTCACAGCCATTACGGGAACGCCGTACTTTTCGGTAAGTCTCGCCGCCAGCTCCTTACTTGCAGCGGAAGTCGGGTCGGAGCAGTTGAGCAGCACGGCGAAGGGCTTGTTGATTTCCTTCAGCTCGCTGATAACGCGCTCCTCGGCTTCCTCGTATTCCTCACGCGGGATGTCGCTGATACTGCCGTCGGTCGTCACCACCAAGCCGATAGTTGAGTGCTCGGTAATAACCTTGCGAGTGCCGATCTCTGCGGCAAGATTAAAGGGAATTTCCTCCTCAAACCACGGTGTTTTCACCATGCGGGGAGCGTTGTTCTCGATGTAGCCGAGCGACGATGGCACGATGTAGCCAACGCAGTCGATCATTCTCACGCGGAATGATGCGGTGTCATCCACATCAATTTCGATCGCCTCTTCGGGAATGAACTTCGGCTCGGTGGTCATAATGGTGCGTCCTGCCGCCGACTGGGGCATTTCATCAATGGCGCGCTCCATCTTATACTTGCTGCTCATATTGGGAATTACGAGCGTCTCCATAAACTGCTTGATAAGTGTAGACTTGCCCGTACGCACGGGGCCCATAACTCCGATATATATATCGCCGTTGGTTCTCTCGGCGATGTCTCTGTAAATTTTGCTGTCTTCCATTTTTCCGCTCCTCTCAGATTACGCTGTCACAATAAGCAGCTTGCTTTCAGGCACACACTCGCCGTCAATGTCGTTATCCTCTTTGATAGACTCAACTGAGGAATTATATTCGCGGGCAATATCCCACAGTTCTTCGCCCTGCTCGGCAAAATACAGCACTGCGGCGGGACGGCTCTCGCGGGATTTCGGACGGTTTTCGTCCAGCTCTATCGCACCCACAAGGCGGGTGGGAATATCCTCATAGAGCGCGGAGGTGATGCAAAGCTCGGTCTGGATCTCGACCCTGTTCTCGCCCGTTATCGTGTAATTGCAGGACTTCACAGCAACACTGCATTCGGGGCGGATAATCTGACCGCTCGCCTCCTGAGCCATCGCACATTCATAGCGCACGGTCTTTTCGGTGTAGACAACGCCCTGCTTTTGGTCGCGGACTATCATGCTCACCGCCATATTGCCGGTGATAATAGTCTTGCCGTCGCGGTAGCTGCTGCGGCAGTCAAGCACCGTCGTCCAGAGGTCGCAAATACCCTCAATTTTGATCTCACCCGTATCGACAGACTGCTTGTGCATGAATGTCTCGGCGGCACTGCTGCAGAGCTTTTCGAGCTTTATCTGCTTTTGGCGGCAGTTGACCTCGTAGTCAACGGAATATGCGTCTGTGACCCATTCAGCCTGTGTGGAGCGGTATGATTTGATGTCCGCCATAGCGCGGATGTCGATGTTGATCCTGCGGTATTCGCCGTCAGCGTCAGTGCGGAGCGATACATCAGTGGAATCGCAGGTCAGACGCATATCTGTCATGCAGTTGTCGTCAATGCCTGAAATATCGAAGAACTGATTGAATGGGATGACGTATTCCATGTGTTCAGGCTCGTCGCTGTGGTCGGTGCAGTAGACCATGTTGAAGATAGCGTCGCCCTTTACTATCATCTTGTTGGTGATAGCCTTGCAGTCCTCCACGCAGAGCACAGTGCTTGTGCGAATTACGGAGGAGATAGGCGGCTTGCCGTCGCTCAGCTCGATAGCCTCGCTGATGTCGAAGCTGTGCTGACTGCACCCCACAAGGTTGCTGATGTCGCAGGTGCACTTCTTCAGACGAAGTCCGTCGCCCTCTGCGCCGGTCATGATCTCATTCATCCGACCGCATACCGCCGTGAGGTGCATGGTGAATGCGCCGTGGATATCGAGCTTGCGCTGACTGACGGCGCGGCAGTTCATGTAATCAACGTGGCAATCGGCGGAGAGCTTGACGTTTTCAGTGGTGTTATCGTATGGCACAGACGCCTTGAAGGGATAATCGCGGTCACAGCATCTGATTTTCTTATCCTTGTCATCGAGATAAATTACAGAAATTTTTGCATTGCCCTCCACGGCGAGCGAATCAGCATTGACCTCGCGGGATGAGATCATAGGCTCTACGCGGCATTTAAGCAGCTTGCCTATGTCGGGGCAATAATCGGGTAATGTGAAATCAACGTCCACTGCCTGCTCGCAGTTTCCTTCAAATAAGACTTCTTTGGCGAATATGGATTCACCGATAGCTTTACATTCCATGAGCTTCTCTCCTTTTGGGGAAGTACCTTTTTACTCGGTGCTTCTTTGGTTTCTGTTGAATTAATATTCACACCATGTCCCAAATATTCATGGATTTTGCAGGATAATGAAAATTATATTAACCGTAGATGGTCAAATCCGCGGCAGAAGGCGTTTTTTTGCTCATGTAAACTAATCGTTTATTGAAAAATCCTGCATTATGGGGTAAGATTAGATTTGTTGATAAACCGACGGAACGATTCATCACGCATTATGAATTGTAAGCGCGAAGGAGGCTCAAGCTGAAATGGATCAGACTAAAACAGGGATTTTAATTTGTGAACGGAGAAAGGCACTCGGGCTCACTCAAAAACAGCTCGCGGACCAATTGAATGTCAGCGATAAGGCGGTGTCAAAGTGGGAACGAGGTCTGGGATGTCCCGACGTATCTCTGCTGACAAGGCTCTGTGATATTTTGGGTGTGGATGCTGAGTCTCTGCTGTCGGGCGAATTAAATACCAACGAATCGACGGGAGGAAACATGAAAAAACTGAAATTCTACATCTGCCCCACCTGCGGCAATCTTATCACATCCACCGGTGACGCGGCGGTGTCCTGCTGCGGACAAAAGCTAACTTCACTCACTCCGATAAAAGCGAGCGAGGATGAAAAGCTGTCGGTGGAGATAATCGAAAATGACTATTTTATATCGTCGGCACACGAAATGACCCGCGAGCACTACATCTCATTTGTAGCTCTGCTCACAGGCGACAGCATTATACTTCGCAAAAGGTACCCCGAATGGAACCTCGACACGCGGATCCCGCGCATAGGTCACGGGACATTGGTATGGTACTGCACCGTACACGGTCTGCAATACCAATTGATATGAGTATATACAGCTACAGTCCGCCGCATGGATGATAAAACATTCATGCGGCGGACTGTAGCTGCTTATATTAAACTTTCTACGCTTCTTTCTTTATACCGAACATAAGTCTGAGAATACCGCCGAGCATTTTTGGCTTAACTACGACTATCTTCATAAGTATAACCTCCGTATTATGTGATATGCAGCTTTTTTCCGCTGTCAATATCATAATACGCTGAAGTCCAAAAATGGTGTCAGTCTTTTTTGCACTCAACCACCAAAATTTTTCCCTCGTGTATTGTCAGGCTGAATTCATCAATATCGGTGACAACATTGCTTACTCCGAGCGGAAAATCCGAATGCAGTACATGGCGGTCAAGCGGATACTGCACGCCTTTTATAGACACCACTGCCGAGCTCACTCCGAACGGAAATATCGAAAAATATTCGCCCGCCATCATGGGGCGCGCCTTATCGCCCACGCCGAAGAACCGCACAACAGTGTTTTCGTCCGCCAATATACCGCTCGCGCCGTGCGACTTCATGTATTCCAGCGAGGAGATATTGGCAATGGTGTGGTCCAAACGACCGCCCAGCCCGCCGAGTATTACAAATTCGTCCATACCCTTGAGCAGACCGTGCTTTATCGCCAGCATAGTGTCGGTGTCATCCTTTTCACACGGATACATCTCATCGGCATTTTCGGGGATCTCGCCGATAGAGTCGAAATCGCCCAGAAAATAATCGCACTTAACACCCAGCGCCGCCAGATGTCTGTAACCTCCGTCAGCAGCGATAATGTAATCCTCCGCGCTGATGTACTTCTTCATCTCGTTATAGTCGGATATTTCACCCGCTGATATAATTACGCATTTCATTTTAATAAAATCCCAATCCTTGCTTAATTTTTGCGGTGCCGCGCTTCCCTAAAAGCCGTCACCGCTTATTTTTCTTTATTTCCCATTCTTTGATGTCTTTTACTTCGTTGTAAAGCGCCACATAGCTGTCGTGACGTGACTGCGCTATTTTTCCGTCATTCACGGCAGCCAGCACAGCACAGCCCTTCTCGCAGGTGTGTGAGCACCCCGTAAATTTGCAGTCCGCCGAATAGTCGGCAAACTCCCTGAAGGCATCCGGCAGGTCCTCTTTCAATATATACTCGGCAAATTCGCCGTCAAAGGAGGAAAATCCCGGAGTGTCTGCGATCTTACCGCCGAAAGACAGGCTGAAAAGCTCGGTCTCGCGGGTGGTATGTCTGCCGCGTCCCAGTTTTTTGCTTATCTCGCCTGTCTCACGTTGCAGCTCAGGGCATATCGCATTGAGCAGCGTGGATTTCCCCACGCCTGTATTTCCTGCAAATCCGCTTATCTTACCGCGCATTATCCCGCGTATCTCGTCGGCAAATCCCGCACCGTCATTGCTGTAATCCGCTTGGATCACGGTAAACCCTGCATTTCTGTATATATCCCCCAGTCCGCCGTCATCAGCTAAATCAAGCTTGGTAAGCACTATCACGGGATTTATCCCCTTGTGCTCGGCAAGCGCGATGAATCTGTCGATGACCAGCGTATTCGGCTGGGGATCGCAAATCGACACAACCACAAACAAATTATCCAGATTTGCAAGAGGCGGGCGCAGCAGGTAGTTGCGCCGCTCCAGAATTTTATCTAAACTCGCAAGTCCGTCGGGGTGAACTGTTATCACGCACCTGTCCCCCGCCAACGGAGTAATGCGATCGCCCTTCGCCTTACCGCGCAGACTTCCTCTGCCGCGGCATTCATACACCGTATCGGCGACCTCTACATAGTAGAACCCACCGATACCCTTTATTATAATTCCTTCGTATTCTTTAGCGTCGTTTTTCGTCATAGCTTATCTGCCCACGGAAGCTCATATTCCTTCGTCACTTCGTATGTGCCCTTTTTGAAATTGACCGAGTAATCTCTATACTCCGAGCCGTTGAGAGTGACCTTGACGGTCTGAGTTCCCGCGCCAGAGAGCTTGATGGAATAGGTGCTCTGCGAAGCGAGCGAGACTTTGGCTATCTTCTTGGATATGCCCTCTTGGAAAATTTCAATGTTTATATCGCTCGTGCCCTTGGGCAGCTCGATTTCAAGCCGCACGGTCTTTTCGGGCGCTTTGCCGTTGCTGACCGTGAACTTAACTACCGTATCCTTGGTAAGTTTAGTTCCGTAAGCAGGCTCCTGCGAGATTATCGTGCCCTCAGGCTTGTCACTGTCAACCTGCGTAGCATTTGCCACAGTAATACCCAGCGATGTGAGCTGACTCTTTGCGGTGGCATACGGAATATTGACGAAATTCTGCATAATAACATTGGTCGTTTTCGGACCGAGACTGTAATAGACCTCTATAACGTCGCCCGCATTGACCTCTTCGCGCGGCTGAGGATTGGTGTTGCACACGATATACTCAGGCACGTCGCTGTCATAGACAGGCATTTCGATATACGAAAGTCCAAGCTGAGTGAGAAGCTGGGTGTACTGCTCGAAGGTCATATTGTCATACTCGGGCACCATCAGGCGCTCGGGACCCTTGCTGACCACAAGTGTGACCTGAGAATTTGAATAAACTCTCTTGTTCGCCTTGGGAGTCTGATCCATGATAACGCCCTCGGCGATCTCACTGCTGAATTTTTCTTCTTTGTAAAATTCAAAGTTGTATTTGTCGCTCTGGATCACGTCGTTGTATACCTGACCCACGAAGTTCGGCAGTTCGACCTCTTCGTTGGTGTTCTTTTTAAATATGCCGCTGGTATCGACAAATATCAACACGAATACCAACGCCACCAGCACGAATGCCGTGGCTATGCCCGTCAGCACGGGGATAACGGGGCTCTTGTAATCGCCCTCTTCCTCCTCGGTCTGTCTGACCTCCTCCACCGCGCGTCTGTATCTCGAATTATCCTCCACGATGTACTGATAATCGAAGGTTATGCCGGGGTTGTGCTTGAAGCTTTCGATGTCCTGGAGCATCTCCGCCGCACTCTGATAACGGCTTGCAGGGTCCTTCTGCATAGCCTGCACGGTGATCTCCTCCAAGCCCACGGGAATATTCGGATTTACCTCGCGGGGCATTTTGGGGTCTGCCTGAAGCTGCATTACAGCCACCGATACCGCGCTGTTTGCCTCAAAGGGCAGCTTGCCTGTGAGCATTTCATAGAGCATCACGCCCACTGAATACAGGTCGGCGCGCGCGTCAGTTGCCGCACCTCTCGCCTGCTCGGGCGCGATGTAATGCACCGAGCCGATGGCCTTATCCGTGATAGTGCTGGTCTGGCTCGAGGCAAGTCGTGCGATACCGAAATCCGTCACCTTGATGCGTCCGTTGGGCAGAAGCATGATGTTCTGCGGCTTTATGTCGCGGTGAACTATGCCCTTGGAGTGAGCCTGCATGAGTGCGCGCAGTATCTGAGTGGTGAAGTACACCGCTTCCTTCCAGCTAAGCACGCGCTGCTGCTCGATGTAATCCTTGAGCGATATGCCGTCAATAAATTCCATTACGATGTATTGCAGTGTGGGGGTGTTGCACACATCGAATATCTTGACGATATTGGAGTGATTGAGCAGTGCGATAGCGCGGGATTCGTTTCTGAATCTGCGGCAGAATTCCTCATTGTCGAGGTATTCCTCGCGCAGTATCTTGACCGCGACAATAGCACCTGTGTCGAAATCTCTGGCCTTGTAGACCACAGCCATACCGCCGTTGCCCACTTCCTCCAGAATTTCATATCTTCCGTCTAAAACTCTTCCTATATATTTATCCATGCCTATGCACCTCGTTTTTCATTGCAGTCAACAGCAAAGTGCCACTGCCGTAATATTATCGCTGCCGCCGTTTTCGTTGGCAGTATCTATAAGCTTATCGACAGCCGACTGACCGCCGTTTGATCGAAGTATATTGCACATTTCGCGTTCCTCAACGCAATTGGATAAACCGTCGCTGCACATCAATAAAATATCTCCCGCAGCAAACGGGCATTCGCAGTAATCTATGTCAAGCTTGGGTTTGACGCCCAAAGCCCTTGTTATCAAATTCTTGCGGGGATGATGGCGCGCCTCGTCCGCTGTAAGCTCGCCGCGATCGACCATCGCCTGCACTACCGAATGGTCAGTGGTGAGCTGTCGCACAGCCTTTCCCGTCAGCAGATATGCGCGGCTGTCGCCTGCGTGGGCGATATACGCTGTATTTCCGCTGATTATCACCGCAACCACGGTGGTGCCCATGCCACGGAGCGACAAATCCTCCTGAGCCTGTATATACACCTTGATGTTCGCCGACTTGATGGCGTTGCCCAGCATGTCGCGCACTGCATTGCCCGACATCCCGCTCTTGTAATTTTTCTTGAGATTTTCGGCAATTTCCTCCACAGCGGTGCTGCTGGCAACACTTCCGCCGTTTGCGCCTCCCATACCGTCGCAGACTACCGCCCAGACATCGCCGTTTGCAAATGTGCCGTGCAGCTCCGCATCCTGGTTGGAGCTTCTAACCATTCCCTTGTCAGTTCTGCTGAATACTTCCATCGGATTCCTCCTTTTTCTTTCTCTTGAGCTGTCCGCATGACGCGTTTATATCCGCCCCCAACGTACGGCGCACGGTAGCGGTAATTCCGCTGCCCTCGAGTATCTTGATAAATTTATCTATCTGCGCCTGAGAAGAACGCTCAAATGAATTGCCCTTTACAGTATTGACGGGGATAAGATTGACGTGACACAGCATGCCCTTCAGCCTGCCCGCCAATTCTTTGGCGCACTCGGATGTGTCGTTCTTGTCCTTGATAAGTGAGTATTCAAATGAGATCCTCCTGTGGGTAGCCTCCGCATATTTCCTGCATGCTTCCAGCAGCGTTTCCACATTCCACTTGTTATTTATCGGCATTATCTCGCCGCGCAGCCTGTCATTGGGCGCGTGGAGCGAGACTGACAGCGTAAACTGCGGCTTCATCGGTATGAGCTGGTAAATTTTATCCACCACTCCGCAGGTAGATACCGATATATGGCGCATGCCGATGCCCACGCCGTCGAGGTCAGATACCAGATCCAAAAAACGCATTACATTGTCGAAATTATCCAGCGGCTCGCCCATACCCATCAGCACGATGTTGGAAATTCTGATGTCGTTGTCGCGCTGAGCCGTCGTTATCTGCGACAGCATTTCGGATGGGGTGAGGTTGCGCGCAAGTCCGCCCATGCCCGTGGCACAGAATTTGCAGCCCATGCGGCAGCCCGCCTGCGTGGATATACACACGGTATAGCCGTGGTGGTATTTCATCAGCACACTTTCGATGTATTCACCGTCATGCAGCCGATAAAGATACTTTACAGTACCATCATACGCCGAAACCAACTTTTTTTCAATGGTTACATTGTATATGTAATAATTTTGTAACAGAACCGAGCGCATGTCTTTGGAAATGTTCGTCATTTCATCAAACGATTCCACGCCCTTGTGAAGCCAGCCATATACCTGATCCGCGCGGAATTTCGGGAATCCCAGTCTCTTGAAGTCCTCGGTAAGCTCCGCCTTGGTCATGGATTTGATGTCGCAAAGCCTTTCCAAATCAGTTCAGTCCTTTCGTCATAGTTGAAATAAAAAATCCGTCCGTGTCCGCCATAAACGGGAATATCGTGACCGTCCCATCCGACTCGTCGATCGCCCGCTCGACACCGTCGGGCAGTGTTATCGGGCAAAGCTTGAATTCAGGATGTTCCAGTAAAAATCTGTGTACGACCTCGGAATTTTCCTTGGGGTTGAGGGTACAGGTGGAATACACCAGCCTGCCGCCGTCCTTGACCAGCTTGGCGGAATTTTCGAGTATGCGATACTGCAGGTCGGGCAGCTCGCCCACCTCCTGCGGAGATTTCTGCTTGATTTCAGGCTTGCGGCGGATTATGCCAAGTCCCGAGCAAGGCACGTCGCACAGAACTAAATCGCCGTCCTGCGCTGTGACCTCCGCAAGCGCGTCTCTAACCGAGGGATTCACGCAGCTCAGTCCCAGACGCTTTGCGCCCTCGGCAATTAATTCCACTCGGTGCGGGTGAATATCGCAGGAGACAACCTCGCCGCAGTCGCCCATAAGTTCGGCTAATGTAAAAGTCTTGCCGCCGGGAGCCGCGCAGACATCGTAGACCTTGCTTCCGCTCTTGGGTGCGGCGATCATACAGCACATCTGCGAGGAGCCGTCCTGCACATGGAATTCGCCCCGCTCATACTGTGGCAGTTCCCGCACCGAGCCTGTGTTTTTCAATGTAAGGCAGTCGGGCAATAGCGCCGATTTTTCCGCGCTCACACCGCATTCCTCAAACGAAGCCGCCAAAGCTTCGGGGGAGACTTTCGCTGTATTCACCCGCGCGTAGATAGGCGGACGCTCGGACAGCGACTGCAATATTCTCTCGCAGACCTCACCGCCGTAGGCATCCTGCCACAGCTCCACCAGCCACTTCGGGCAGGAGTATTTGACGCAGAGATACAGCGCGGGCTCCTTCGCGCGATCGGGCAGGTCAACCGACTTGCCGCTGCGGATATAGCTTCTCAGCAGGCCGTTGATGAAGCCGGTCGCCCTGAACAATTTTAATTTTTTCGCCAGATTGACGCTCTCGTTGACCGCCGCAGAATCGGGCGTGTCGAGAAACGTAAGCTGATAAAGTCCCATGCGGAGTATGCAGCGCACCTCGGGTTCAAGCTTGGAGGATCTCACCTTGGAAAGCCTGTCGATGATATGATCGAGGTAGCTTGAATTCTCCAGCACACCGTAAACTATCTTGGTGACGAACGCTTTGTCGCGCGGTTCAAGATTTGCCCCGCTCAGCGCGGAATTCAGTGAAATATTCGAGTAACCGCCCTCGTTTTCCACCCTTATCAGCACATTACACGCCGTTCTTCTGGGATTTGCGGAAGATTTTCCGCCTTGATTGTTGTTAGCCATAATTAATCTCTGTTGGAACGTCTGTTTACTATGAGCAGCAGTCTGACAAGCTGTGCAATCGAGGTGAGCAGTGCCGCAACATAGGTCATCGCGGCCGCCGAAAGCACCTTCTTAACGCCCTTTGCATCGGCATCGTTAGCAATGCCGAGTGCTTTTATCTGCTTCATAGCTCGTGAGCTTGCGTTGAACTCAACAGGCAGTGTGACAAGCTGAAAGAGTGCGGCTGTGGAATACAGGATAACGCCGAGATAGGCGAGCACACTATATCCGAGCAGCAGACCAATAATTATCATAAATATTGAAATGCTCGAACCGAAATTAGTCACAGGCACGAGAGCCGAGCGGATTTTATTGGGTACATAATTTTCACTGTGCTGAATTGCGTGTCCGACCTCATGCGCCGCAATGCCTATCGACGCGATCGAAGTACCGTTATAAACTCCCTGTGAAAGGCTGACGACATTGGTTTTCGGATTGAAATTATCAGTAAGCTGTCCCGAGATCATCGTGATCTGCACATACTGCAAACCGTGGCTGTCGAGGATCATTCTAGCCGCCTGTGCGCCTGTAATTCCGCGCGAATTGCCTATCTTGGAATACTTATTATAAGCCGACTTGACCTTAAACTGCGCGAACATCGCGATAAGCACCGCCGGCAGCACCAGAACAATATAATAATAGTCGATACCGTAAAACATCCCCATACCGCCGATATAATTCGATGTATCGCTGTATGCGGTTAATAATGCTCCGAACATAAATTTTTGACCGTCCTTTCTATTTACATTGATTGCGTAACGTCCACTCGAAAAATCTCCGATTTTTCTTGTTGTTTTTTTATTATGCGAAGCTACGCTTCGCTATTTTCTTTCTATTTTGGGTTTGTTTTTTCACTTTGGTTTTGCAGGGCTCTGCCCTGCACCCGCAAGGGCGCCGCCCTTGACCCGCCAAGAGGGCTTGCCCCCTTGGATTCCCATTGTAGGTGTCTATCCGGTAGTTTATTGCAGCACTATACCGATTTCTATTTTATGACCCCTCATATAATCCTCGGCTTTCATGCGCTTTTTACCCTCTGCCTGAATTTCCACAAGTTCTATTGCGGTATTATTTCCGCATTTCACCGTCAGCGGACTGACCGCAATAACCTCCCCGCACTGCGCGGATTCATTACGCATATCCGACACAGCCGAGCGGTGAAGCTTCAGCTTCTTTCCCTCCATCACGGCAACTGCAACGGGCCACGGCGAAAGTCCCCGGATCTGATTATGGATAGTCTGTGCGTCCTTAGTCCAATCCACCGCGCACAGCTCCTTCGTGAGCATGTGAGCATAACAGCTCAGCGAATCATCCTGCTTCTGCGGCTTTAATTCGCCCTTTCCGAGCGCGTCCAGCGTATCAACGATGAGCTTCGCGCCCATCACCGAAAGTCTGTCATGAAGCTCGCCCGCCGTCTCATTCGGGTCGATGTCAGTCTCACAGGTCATCAGAATATCGCCCGTGTCAATGCCCAAATTCATCTGCTGGGTGGTAACGCCTGTCCTGCTCTCACCGTCGATAACACTCCACTGGATAGGTGCGGCGCCGCGATATTTCGGCAAAATCGACGCGTGAACATTGATACAGCCGTATTTCGGCGCATCGAGAATTTCCTGCGGCATTATCTTACCGTATGCGATTACGACCGCAACATCAGGCTGTATCTCGTTGAATATTTTCAGTGCCTCGCCGTCGCGCACGGAATTCGGCTGATAGACGGGGATATTGTGCTCCATAGCCTTGACCTTGACGGGGGGAGGTGTCATCGTATATCCTCTGCCCTTGGGCTTGTCGGGCTGTGAAAATACCGCCGCGATCTCATGTCCCGCCTCGATAAGCGAATCAATGGCAGGCACGGCGAATTCAGGTGTACCCATAAATATTATTTTCAATCGCATTCACCTCGTATATACATAAAATTTACAAAGATTTGTTTTCGTATTCCCTAATGCATTCGTCCGCCCACGCTTTGACCTTCAAGCCGACTTCTTCCGCGCTGAGGTCATCCACGCGGAGAACATCCACATTCTCTCTTGACATGAACCACTCACGCTTGAGCGGAAGCAGGTGGGTTATGTGGTGCTCAAAGAAATTTCTCGAGCGAGTGAAGTCGTTTTCCTTGTGGCGGCGAAGTGTATCGTCCGACGCGTCCAAAAACAAGATACGGTTGGGCATGCATGCCCTCACCGCCTCCAATTCCTCGTGAAGCGCGCTCTCGACATCCCACGTCTCGCCGATGGTATTGGGATAATTCAGCGTGTAGAATTCTATCTCCTCCGCGCCGAAATCCATTATATTGTACGGAAATTTCTGAGCCTTCTGCCAGCGCACGACCTCTTTGTGCAGCCACAGCTTCTGAATTTCCAAATAATCCTCGTATACATTTTTGTTCAGATTGCGCCTTTTGACTTGCTCCACGACATCCGAATTTATCTCGTAGCTGATGTTGATGTAAGGCGCATTTTGCTGGAGGTATCTGACGGCAGTGGTCTTGCCCACCGCCATACAGCCTTGCAATGACAATATTAACGACATTTGTTTCTCCTGTTCCGTTTCAACTTGATCACTCACCGTCGGCTTCATCGTCATCCGACTCAAGCTCGGAGGGGTCTACCATGCGGATGACCTTGTCGATGTAGAGCGTGCCTTCGAGGTGGTCTGTCTCGTGAGATGCACAGGAGGCGAAAAGTCCCTCGCCCTCTATCTCATACAGATCGCCGTTGCGGTCGCGGTAACGCACTCTGACAAATTCGGGACGCTTGAGGATACCCCACTGACCGGGGATAGACAGGCAGCCTTCCATGCATTCCTGCTCGCCCTTGCGCTCGACTATCTCGGGATTTATCATCTCGATAGGACCGTCGCCCATGTCAATGATAACTATTCTCTTGAGAATGCCCACCTGCGGCGCGGCAAGTCCCAATCCGCGGGAATCCTTGAGCGTTTCTGTCATGTCCTCGAGCAGATCCCACAGCTTCTGATTGTATTCGGTAACAGGGCGGCATTTCTTACGCAGAATGCTATCGCCTTCCTTAACGATTTGTCTGAGTGCCATAATAATTCCATCCTTTCCCCCATCCACGCGCAGTTACAGCACGTTGTCGGGATTCAAATCCGCATACGCGGTGATATTTTTATTTGCCGCATCCCTGCCGAATTCGCAGAGGAGAATGTGCATAAGCTCGCGGAATCGGGCGTTGTTGCGGCATTTGAGTATGATTTTGTATCGGTATTTGCTGCTGACCTTTTTGATCGCGGCGGGTGACGGTCCGAGTGCTCTCAGCGGCACATCGGAAAATTCCCGCTGCGTGTGAAATTTAATTCTTTCCATAAATACCGCCGCACCTCGGGCAACATCGTCGTCATTCTCACCCACAAATCCCACCATGCAGATGTCTGCAAACGGCGGGTAAAGCATCGCCTTGCGAAGAATTATCTCGTTGCTGTAAAACAGCCTGTAATCCTGACTCGCCGCCATATCTATCACGGGATTTTCGGGGGTCATGGTCTGAATTATCGCGCGACCCTTGCTATTTCCGCGTCCCGAACGCCCCACCACCTGCGTGAGCAGTGAGAATGCGCGCTCGTAGCTGCGGAAATCGTCGCTGTAAAGCGTCTGGTCAGCCATCAGCACGCCCACCAGCGTGACACGCTCGAAATTCAATCCCTTGGCTACCATTTGAGTGCCTATCATTATATCATATTCGCCGCTGGCAAATGCGTTCAGATTTTTGTCATAGGACGAGCGCCGCGTCATCACGTCGGCATCCATACGCAAAATTCGCGCGGTCGGGAACAGCCTTGCAAGCTCCTCCTCCGCCTTCTGAGTGCCGTGACCCGCAAAACGCAGGTATTTCTCGCCGCATGACGGACAGCTCTGCGGCACGGGGATCGAGTAGCCGCAGTAGTGGCACATCAGCCTCTTGTTGTCGCTGTGAAATGTCATGGAAACACTGCAATTCGGGCAGGATATGACCTCGTTGCAGGCGCGGCAGGATACGAATGTATTGAAGCCGCGACGGTTGTTGAGCAGGATAGACTGCTTGCCGTTCTCCAAATTTTCGCGCAACGCCTCGTAAAGCCGTGGGCTGATTATGCCGTCGTTTATATCCATGCGCGAGATGTCGATTTTCTCGACATCCGGCAATATCGCATTGCCGTAACGCTGTGTGAGCACTTGATAATCATACCGCTTCGCCTCGGTCGCATTGTAATAC
>JBGUUF010000106.1:0-1857 GCA_045133435.1 Acutalibacteraceae bacterium | reverse complement strand
AGCCTGTAGCCGCCGCTGTATTCTCTGCATTGTGGCTCGGCACGGGATTTGTGTGGATCGACGCGGTGGGATTTGCATGCATTATCACCACAGTGTTTTTGGTGGCGGGAAAAGATACGGCAAAATCGAATTCATAAAAAGTCACGGCTTCCTTTTAATCAAAGGAAGCCATTATTTTTTCAGTCTTTTTTCTGCGGACAGATGATATTTAATTTTTTATTTACGCAGGATATGCACAGTTCGTCATTTCCCTCCGCAAATTCGCCGTCAAGCGTCCAATCAAAATCATTTTTGCATTTGATTTTGAATTCTTTCGCGCGGCAGAATTTTATGTAGGGACTTTTGAAATTCTGATTGAGCATATCGTTCGCCAGCTTGCAAAGAGTCACCACACTGTCAGGCTTCTTTATCAACATCATTTCCAGCCTGCCGTCGCTGAAATCCACCATTTTATCCTTGTATTTTACCAATCCGCCTATGGATTTTGAATTGCTTATCGCGCCGAACAAATATTCGCCCTCGAATTTTTTGCCGTCGGCATCTACTTCGATATGCTCGGGACGGAGCGAAAATACCTCGCCCGCACCTCTGACAAAATATGAAAATCTGCCCAACACATTTTTCAAGACCTGCGGGGTGGAATAGGAGGTTTTGGTAAATGCCCCAAACGATGCCACATAGCTGAAATATCTGTCACAGTATTTCCCCGTATCTATCTGCACGGTATGCCCCTTTATAATGTCATTCACAGCGATTTTCGGGTCTTTGGAAATATTCAGACTGCGTGCAAAGTCATTGGTACTGCCTGCCGGAATATATCCGAGCGAAACATTGTGTCCACCCTTGAGTATGCCATTTATCACCTCGTTGAGCGTGCCGTCGCCGCCCATGCAGACTACAACATCGTATTCCCCGCCGTGACGCTGTGCGAACCTTGTGCCGTCGCCGCGCTTTTTGGTGATAAACAGTCGGCAGTTAAAGCCGCCCTCTCTGAGCCATCCGATAACCTTCGGGGCAAGTCTTTTGCCGCGCTTGCGTCCCGCATTTGGGTTGACTATCAGCATTAATCTGTTTTGAGCCATTCCGCATTTCTCCTCATCTGTCATGTATTAGAGCCTGTTTAGTATCCCTTGGAACGCGCCTTGCTTGCATCTTTTGTGCCGAAATTCCCTACATATGGCACAAAATCTGACAGCGCAATCCACGCACGCCGAGATACTAAACAGGCTCTTACAATATTATTATCGGTCAACAATATCAACTTAATTTAAACTACAATGTTATTTTAACAAAAATTATATCAAAATTATATGAGAGAAATGGGATTTTTTTAAGAATCGAAGCATGATTTTTCCTAAAAAATCGTATCTGAATCTGATATCGTATCATACTCCAAAGGGGCAACGTCAATAGTATTGCTGCCCATGTATTTCGGGTCGGACATCACACCGAAGAAATCATCAATTTTTTTCCTCGGATAAATTATCCTTTCATATGAAAACGAAATCGGCAGATTTGCCAGCACATAATCGACTTCTTCATCAGAAATCTGAGTCGTATCAACATATACATTAATACTCGTACCGGAATTTTCACCTTCAAGATATTCATCAATACTGCATACATCAAACGGGTTATCCAGTACTATCGCTGTGCCGAAATCCTTTTCTATTTTGAATTTATATCCCCATATGTCACAGTTGGAACTATTATTTATGGAAATACCTATATTGTAACAGCGGTAATTTTGCACATTAGATTTAAGATAGTTAAAGGTTTCTTTGCTGTAAAAATATTCACCCATTCCGTCTTTTGACGGCGGCAGGTTGTATCTCGGAATTTCATAAAAATACCCTG
>JBGUUF010000105.1:0-2207 GCA_045133435.1 Acutalibacteraceae bacterium | reverse complement strand
ATAGAAAGGCTGATCTTGCCGTCCTCCATAGAAAGGATTTTAACCTTTACCTGCTGACCGACAGTGAGATGATCCTTGATCTCCTTGACATAAGTGGGCGCGACCTCGGAAATGTGAACCATACCCGAGACCCCGTCGCCGAGATCAATAAATGCACCATAATTCATGATGCCGGTAACTTTGCCTTCAACAATCTGTCCAACCTCAAAAGCCATATACGAAATGATCCTCCCGAATAAATCATCTATTAATTTCCGGCGGTGTTGATATACACACGTTCACCGGGTTTTACCATGTCCAGCTTCTCTCTGGCATACTCTTCGATGTAATCGTCGAGACTGCCGTTGATCTTTTTCTCAAGATTATCGTTTGCCGTCTGCTGCTGCTCGACCTGTGTATTCAAGTGGTTGAGTGTCTTTTCCTTCTCACTGATCGAAAGCTGTGATTTTGTCAGCGAAACGATAGCCGCCACCGACAAAACAAACACGACGATGACCAGAACTGCTTTGGTAGTGAAGCTGAGCGGTTGAGTGCTCTGCTCATACTTTTTGTGACGTTTTTTCATCCTTCTCATATAAGAAGTGACTTTTTTCGCTAAAAAATTATCAGAGGCAGCGGCAAAAAACTTACCGCTGACCGAATTGGAATTTCTGCGCTTTTTCATTATTAAAATACCCCGATAACAACCAAAAGAATAGCCGTATAATGCCCGAAAGATTTCACATCACCGGGAGCAACGGCTCAAGCTGCATACATTCATCAATCTGCTGCCAACGAATGTAATATATTAATTATACCAGTTTTGATGATGATTGCAAGGGATTTTGAAAATTAATTTAAAAAAAATACTTTTTAGTGAATATAAATACAAGTTATTAACTATCTAGATTTTTTTAATAATATTTTTTCTCCGATTCTGATAATTCCTCGGCGAAATGTCGCAATAACGCGATGAAACGCATTAATGATTCGGTCAAATACAATAAAAATCAGCCTGCCGAGTGTTTTGAAGTAAATAAACCAGCCGAGCAGTGTAAATATGATAAAATAAATCCTGAAATAGCCGCCGTTTAGTCTAATACATATAAAAAAAATAGGTACGGCTGAGGTTATCCAAAAAATTATATCCTGCATCGCGACTGAAAAACTGCTGAATTTAAACACCCTGCGCGCAAAGCGGAATATGTCGTAATAAACGCCCATGATCGCGCCTGTCAGCAGTGCCTGCAGCATAGAAAATATGTCCGTGATCTGCAAATATTCCATATCGTTTTACCGTTCCTTGCTTAAAAAAATCCTGCATTATCTCAGAAGCCGCGAGAAAAATCCGCGCTTTTCCGTGTCTACATCAGTGTAGATCAATTCCTTGATCTGCCCGTCGAGTTTAAG
Organism: Acutalibacteraceae bacterium; assembly: GCA_045133435.1. Lineage (GTDB taxonomy): Bacteria > Bacillota > Clostridia > Oscillospirales > Acutalibacteraceae > RUG762. The sequence goes on along the minus strand of JBGUUF010000105.1, from coordinate 818 downwards.
CTCGCCGCTGTCGCGGTTGAAGCTGCCCATGTGAAGCTTCATGCCGTTGATGGTAAGCTCGCCCATGACTGTGCGTATCACGATGATCTCGCTGTCGCAGCTCACGACCTCTTCCACGCCCGAGATGACGAGATTTTTGCGGTCATTCATGGTGATGTTGTGGGGGATGCGCGGTGTGTTTCTTTCATCATTCATATAAATTGTACCTCCGTCCGTGACTGTATTCTCCTGCAAATAAATATATGCCGGACTTTTGCCGAAGATAACCGAAGAATTAAAATTTTTTGCTGTACAAGACGCGGTGGTGTGTGTTACAATAATAAGACAGTAAAAAAGAGGAGGAATGAAAAATGACTGAGAAGTGTATGAAATTAAGAAAGCAGCACATTGATAAATTTGGATATAGCTTTATGCCATCTTTAGAAGTTTTAAAAGAAGAACCAAATGCGTGTGCGGAATATTGTGACTTAATTGAAAGAAGTCTGCGCGATAATGTGGATTATATAATAGGACACTATGGTGTGACCGAAGAGTATGTTAAACAACAAAAGCATTACGACCCAACAGAAATAATTTATGATTAAGGAGCTGTCTATGAGCAATAAAAAAACTTCATATCCGTCATTCGGCAAGGTGCTTGCCGGAGTTATGGCGATTCTGGTGATAAATTGTATGATGAAATATTTCGGCGGTCTGAGTGTCAGCAATTCCGCCGAAAAGGCGATAAATAATTATGCGCAGGCGCACGGTTACAGCCGCTCGGATTATCCCGATGAGCTGGTAAAGCTGCTGGAGAGCAACAGCGAGACTGAGGAGTT
>JBGUUF010000104.1:0-3261 GCA_045133435.1 Acutalibacteraceae bacterium | reverse complement strand
GCCGCCCCTTCGTTTTCATCATACTGAGAAAGCTGCGCTCTTTCAGCGGCGTGAGCGCATTATCCATGCAAAATCGTTCGTATGCCACATAGAGCGTCGCGGAATGTGCGCGCAACCCCTCACCGATCTTGATGTCCCCGCACTCGTTTAAAAATAACAGTACGCTGTCGTTCTCTTGCTTGAAGCTGTCGCTCTGCACCTTTGTGCGGCTGCTGACGGCGATTTTGTAGTTGCTGCATATCAGAGCATTCAGGCCTTCCAAAAGCCACAGGAGAACGCCCTCGGCTTCGTTTTCGAGGATTTCGCGGTCAATGAACGGGTCGTCCGCGCGGTCAGGGTCTTTGGGCTTTGCCTGCAAGATGAGCTGCCGCCGCTGGAAGCCCTCGGACAAGTCGTAGAGCGCCTGCAAGGTGAAGTTGCCGAAGCAGATGAAGCGCACAAAGGACAGGATCTGATTATTCTGCACGAACTTCTTTTGTGCCTGAATGGTTGTTTTGTTGGTGACGAGGTTCTTGAACGTCCGCGCATTTTTGAGCGCGCTCTCGCTCAGATCGTCGTCGATGAACAGCAGCTTGTTTTCGACGTTCGCCACGCCGAAGGGCGATTGCAGAACGCCGATACTCTCGTTGTAGCAGTTGAGATCGCCCAATATGCCGTTAAGGATCGCGCCCAGCACGCTTTTTCCTTCGCCGCCGTCGCCGATAATGACGAGCGCCTTTTGCAGCACGGTAGTCGGAAGCAGGCAATAGCCGCAGAATTGTTGCAAGGTTACCTGATCGTCGGGAAAGAATACGTCGTTCAGATACCGCAGGAACCGCTCGGGCTTCGGCGCGTTGGGGTTGTAGTTGATCGGAAAGCGGTTGATACAGAATTCCTTTTCTTCGCTAAACACCGTGAACAGTCCGTTTTCGTCCTTGGACAAGGTGCCGTTTTGAAAGTGCAGTTTTTCAAGGTCAGGCTTCGGCGGCTCCATATAACAGTGTGTTTTGATGCTGCGCAGCAGCTTTTCCACCTTGTCGCCGTGATTGGATTTGACGTAATCCATGATCTCGTGACTAATGATTTGACGCGCCTTGCCGTCCTCGATCGCGCCGTCCGGCGAATAGAGCTTGTAGTTGATACAGCGCACCTGATAGCGTTCGATAAAGCTTAAAATGTAGAGCTTTTCGTTGAGCTTACGATTTGTGCCGTCACCGTATGTCCAAAGGGGATACTCCGATTCTTTATTAGGGTTCTTTTCCAGATTCAAACTGCTCACCGTCCTGCGGCTATGGGTCGAATACCGCCGAAGCCAATCACCTTCGCTTTTGGTTGAAATTTTTCCGCTGTTGGGTTGCTCAGATACTCGATCAGCACGTCGAGGTTGATCAAAACCTTGTTGCCGGCTTTCAGCTCCGGCAATACGCCGTCCTTTATCAGCTGACGGAGATAGTTCTCCGTGATAGCCGTGCCGGGGCAATCCTCTTTGATTTTATGTACCGCGTCCTTAACGGTCAGGACGACCGGAATTCTTGTTGTTGCAGCTTGCTCCGCTGTTGGATAGATGTTCATGTATGATACTCCTTTAGTATATTTCAGGTGATTTGATTTAACAAGATTGTAAAATGTGTATTGAAATAAAGAAAAATGAAAAAGACCTTTATAAATCCCACGAAATATGTTAGAATATTTGTAGGACTATAAAACGTGTGTATGGTTTTTGGTCTCAGCCGTTCAGAGTGTTCCAGCACTTTGAGCGGCGTTTTTGATTTTGAACACAGTTCTTGTCAATTGGGAATACTCACCTCCGTTTGACCGCGCTTTGACGCGATCTCCTCAATGATTGAAAGAAACCGCTGTTTCTCCTTATTTGGAAGCTCGCGTCGGAGCATTCGGGTCATAGTAGGGTCGCTGACCTTGAGGAATTCTGCTATTTCCCAAAGCCGCACACCCTTTGTTTTGGCTGTGCTTCTGATGTCTGAGTTTGCTAACATTTTTTCCGTCCTTTCGTTTTTAGTCTTGACAAATCAATAATGATGATTTATATTTGTAGTATGATTTACTTTACACACTCATTATATAGCAAATAAACCATACTGTCAAACAAAAACATTGAAATTTGCACAAGTGCAAATAAAATTGACAAAGGGGGGGAGAGTTAATGGCAAAAACAAAAAGAAATGTTCAGGACAACTACAACACCGTTTTCGCAAAACGGTTGAGAGAGCTGATTGAAAGCACCGGCGTCTCTCAGGCGGAGCTTGCCAACTCTGTTAGTGTGACAAGGCAGGCGATCAACAGCTATACGCTCGGCAATACGGTTCCAAATTCTGATGTGCTGACAGATATTGCAAAATATTTTGATGTTTCTTCGGATTATCTTTTGGGGTTGATTGATATTAAATCGAACGACATAACCGTAAAGAGCATTTGCGAAGAAATCGGTTTAAGCGATAAATCGGTTAATCTCTTGATTTATCTTAACCGTATCAAAAAGCTCGAGAAAGAAGCGCGAACCCTTTTGGCGAAAGACACTAATCGTAATTTAGTAAGAGAGTCTGATTATTTTGATTGTGAATCGTCAAACAAACTATTCTCATATTTGGACATAATAAACTACTTTACGGAAAATATAACATACTATTGGAACGGTATGGAGATTTTAAGAAGAATTGCTACCGTAAACATATACGGAGATGAGGATGATTCGAGTATAGAGACAGAAGATGATAGATTACTATTAAACCCGGATTATTCTCATTATCGTTTCGGCAAATTCATCGAAGGCGAAGAATACGCGCTATTCTTAAAACAATTAGTCGAAAATGAATTTCACACAATGCTTAGTGATTTTGAGAATGATGTGAATCCATTTGACGAAGAAGCCGCAAAGTACAGATTACCGCGTCACGAGGAGTCAATAAAGAAAAGATGCAGGAAGTTAGAGGAAAGAATAGAAGATATAAAAGAAGGTGAAAAAACTGGCAACCATAGAAAAGAGGAATAATTCCTACCGCTTCATTGTGTCCTGCGGCTACGACATGACCGGCAAGCAGATCCGCAAAACCATGACGTGGAAGCCGGAGCCGAACATGACCACCAAGCAGATCGAGAAGGAAGTGCAGCGGCAAGCCACGCTGTTTGAGGAACGCTGTTTGAAAGGACAGGTGCTTGATGAAAACATCCGCTTTGCCGAGTTTGCCGAGATATGGCTAAAAGACCGCAAAAACGACCTTCGCCCGCGCACCTACGCCCGTTATGAGAGTCTGATACCGCGCATCA
>JBGUUF010000103.1:0-1128 GCA_045133435.1 Acutalibacteraceae bacterium | reverse complement strand
AGATGCATTAAAAGGCATTGAGCACCCGAAAATTCTGGATTTGTGCGCGGGCACGGGCGCGATAGGCATTTCGCTCGCCCGCAGAATTCCCGATGCACAAGTGATTTGCCTGGAAAAATCCGACCTCGCCATGAATTATCTGCGGCAGAATATCGCTGAATTCGGCGAAAACCGCGTGACCGCAACCTTCGGCGACGTGCTGAAACCGCCCGAATTTGCCAACGGCGAAATATTCGACTGCATTGTGTCAAATCCCCCCTACATCCTGTCGGCTGACATGGAAAATTTGCAGTGGGAGGTCAGGTGCGAACCGCACATGGCACTTGACGGCGGCGCGGACGGACTGGATTTTTACCGCGCCATCTGCTCGAATTGGCTGAGTCTGCTCAAGCCAAACGGGATTATCGCGTTCGAGTCGGGATATGATATTTGCGACGGTGTTGAGGCGGCAATGGCGACAAACAATGTTCATCAAATTCGCCGTTTTAAGGACCTTGGCGGCATCGACAGGTGCATTATTGGGACTGTGGGTTGCAAATTTGAAGATAGCACTTGCAATATTCGCAAAAATGATATATAATATACTCAAGCAAACAGACAAAGGCAGAAAGGAATTGATTTTAATGGCAGTTGACAAGAAAAAAGCGCTCGAAACAGCGCTTGCAAATATAGAAAAGCAATTCGGCAAGGGCGCAGTTATGAAGCTTGGCGAGAATTCCTCGCTCAACGTTGAGGCTATCTCCACGGGCTCGCTCGGTCTTGACCTCGCGCTCGGCATCGGCGGTCTGCCCCGCGGCAGAATTATCGAGATGTACGGCCCCGAATCCTCCGGTAAGACAACACTCGCCCTCCACTGCATCGCTGAAGCTCAGAAAAAGGGCGGCGACGCGGCATTCATCGACGTTGAGCATGCGCTCGACCCCGTTTATGCAAGCGCGTTGGGCGTTGACATCGACAACCTGCTCGTATCTCAGCCTGACAACGGCGAGCAGGCTTTGGCGATCACTGAGGAACTCGTCCGCTCGGGCGCTATCGACGTGATCGTAGTTGACTCGGTCGCGGCTCTCGTTCCCCGCGCCGAAGTTGAAGGCGAAATGGGCAGCTCTTTCGTAGGCTTGCAGGCTCGTC
>JBGUUF010000102.1:0-1411 GCA_045133435.1 Acutalibacteraceae bacterium | reverse complement strand
GCTCGCCGAGCTCCGCGCGGCACATCCATCAATATTCTTCCTCGTACCCGGCTACGGTGCACAGGGCGGCGGAGCAAAGGGACTTGTCGGTGCATTCAACAAGGACGGTCTGGGCGCAGTTGTCAATTCCTCCCGTGCTATCATGTGTGCATATAAGAAGGAAGGCTGCGATGAGCACGACTTTGCAGGTGCTGCAAGACGCGAGGCTCTCCGCATGAAGGACGACATCAACAGCGTTCTTTAAGCCTTTAAAAGCTCCGAAAGGAGAACAAAATTGAAAAAATCTAAAGCTGAAACTCGAAAAAAACCGAGCAAAGCAAGCTTGATTGCGGCATACGCGGCGATTTTGGTTTTCATTGTGGCGGCTTCGGCGATGTGGTATGCGGTGATGGTCTATCTGTCGGATTTTTCGCCGTCAAGACTGCAAACCAATGCGGTCGGCGAGAATTTTTCAGCCAGTGATACTGTGGTTTCGCCGGCTGAAACAACCGAGACTAAGCTAAATCAACGCGTCGCTGAAATCGTGGCAAATATGTCGATAGAAGAAAAAGTGGGGCAGATGTTCCTCCTGCGAGCCGGTGACTCGAGTGATTTTTGTAATACTATAAGTCGGACCAAGGCGGGCGGTGTAGTTCTGTTTGCAAAAGATTTCAATGGCAAGAGCCGCGACGAGGTCATTGCCATGATCGAGCAGATGCAAAACGCGTCGGACGGTAAAATGCTGATTGCGGTTGATGAAGAGGGCGGCACAGTCGTAAGAGTGAGCAGCAATCCGAATCTTCGCAGTACCAAATTCAAATCACCGCAGGCGTTGTATGCGGCGGGCGGTTTCGATTTGATAAAATCCGATACAGTCGAAAAATGCAACCTGCTCAAATCGTTGGGAATAAATGTGAATTTTGGTCCTGTGGCGGATGTGTGTACTAATCCGAAAGGTTTCATGTATAAGCGTTCGTTCGGCAAGAATGCGGAGCAGACCGCAGAATATGTCGCGTTGGTGGTCGATACCATGAAGCAGAACGGTGTGATTAGCTGCGTCAAGCATTTCCCGGGATACGGAAATAGCGTGGCGGATACTCACAACGGCTTGGATGTCAACGCGAAAATCCTCCAAGAGCTCAACACCTCCGACCTCGTTCCGTTCCGCAAAGCCATTGCCCACGGCGCTGACAGCATTATGCTGACCCACACGATAATTAATGCGATAGATTCCAAATATCCTGCGTCGTTGTCCGAAAAAGTTGTTAAAATGATACGCGAGGATATGGAATTTGACGGCGTTATCATTTCGGATGGCATGGACATGGGCGCGATTCAAAAATTCAGCGGCAACAGCGGAAATGCCTGTGTTATGGCGGTGAAGGCGGGTGTGGATTTGATTTGCACCCCCGAAAATTCCGTATCGGATTAT
>JBGUUF010000101.1:0-12583 GCA_045133435.1 Acutalibacteraceae bacterium | reverse complement strand
ATATTACGGATAATATAACAGAAATCAATTTTTTCATAGTACTGTGCTCCTTTGTTGATTTCAAATTGCTTTTAAGATATTTTACAGAACAAATGTGAAATTTTCTATTAAATTTTAAAACTATCATCTGTTCGCCAAATTGGAATTTGTCTAACAGCTTTACATCTTACATCTTAGCTATAGAGGTCTATTAGAACGGCTCTACATGGAGAACCGTCTGCACCTGATAAATTCAACGGTGCAGCATTCAAGAAATAAACACCTTCAGAAACCTCATCTAAGCGAATGCCTTCAAGCAAGACGACATCAGCACCTAAAAGTGCAAGATGTACTGCCATTGGCGCAGTTTGCGGACCAATCGCCTGGGGCTCATTTCCCAAAAGTAAAACCTCTGAAGCTGCAAATGCTTTTGCTGCCTCTAACGATACTTCAACATCGCCTTTAAGCAGAATCCTTTTAGCTGCTTCTGGATTCTGCTCCTTTGCTTTTTCAATTATTTCTGTGGCATCATTGTAAGTGACAACTCCATGATGTTCTGCCACATAAGCTGTTCCCACAAATGCCTCTAAGCATAACTCATCAACGGTTTTCCCATCTTTAATAAAATGGAATGGTGCATCTATGTGTGTACCATTATGTGCGCACATACTAAATGCGGTCAAATTATACACTTCACCGTTTTGCATTGATTTCAGCACTTTTTTCTCTGGGACAGGGTCACCAGGATATACTTCGCAACTGAAAACCTTTTGGGAAATATCATAAATTTTCATCGCATATTCTCCTCGTCAAATCCCGATTTGTCGAATTGATTATATCATATACATACTTTGTTTTCTATCCGAAAAACAAAAGTCCCTATGGAACCATGTATCCATGATTCCATAGGGAGATGGTCCGAGTGGCGAGAGTCGAACTCACGGCCTCTTGAACCCCATTCAAGCGCGCTACCAAACTGCGCTACACCCGGATCTTTGCAGCGTTTCTGCAACGTTGATATTCTATCATGTCCCGCCATAATTGTCAAGCACTTTTTTTATTTTTTTTGAGATTTTTTCGAGAATTCAAATTAAGGTTAAATTCAAGTCAAAAAGTGAAATATTTTTAGATATCATTAACAACGATGAAGGATAACAACAGCGTGCATTAAAAAAATGCGGAAAATAAAATTCGAGATAAATATAATAATTGATCACTATTTATAATTAATAATAATTATTAGCTACTAATTATAAATTATTAATTATTAATTATTAATTGTAAATTGTGCATTAATAATTTGTTTACACCTATGTCGTTAATCGTTTAAGGTTATGTGGTAAAATGCATGCTATATTGATTTTTTTACTTTTGAGGTGCTTGAGTTTTCATGGAAAACGGAGACAAATCCGATACGGATAATTGCATTTGTTCGGCTGTCATAATATTGTATCACGTAAGGCATAACCTGCGGCTTTAGGCGGTGGGCTGTGTCTTTTTGTGCTTTTTTATGCAGTATATAAAAAATTATAAATAAATCAATTTTGGGAGGAAATATATTTTGGACAGTATATTTTGGCAGATAATTTTACAGATAGTTCTTATTGCGCTCAATGCGGTATTTGCGAGTGCAGAAATTTCAGTCATATCCATGAACGACGCGCGGCTTCATAAGCTGGCAAAGGGCGGAAACAAGGCGGCAGGACGCTTGGTGGAGCTGACGAGCCAGCCTGCGCGATTCCTTGCTACGATCCAGGTCGCGATAACGCTGTCGGGATTCATGGGCAGTGCGTTTGCGGCGGATAATTTTTCTGAGGTGCTGGTCAAGCTGATAATGAAAACAGGCATCCCGATCCCTGAGGATGTGCTGAATTCAATATCGGTCGTGCTGATAACCTTGATACTTTCCTATTTCACACTGGTGTTCGGCGAGCTTGTACCTAAGCGTATCGCCATGAAGAACGCTGAGGGGCTTGCCCTCAAGCTGGCGGGTCCCGTCAGCGCCATTTCGGTATTCTTCCGCCCGCTGGTCACACTGCTCACAGCCTCGACCAACGGCATACTCAGATTGTGCGGCATAGACCCTGACAGCGAGGACTCCACCGTGACCGAGGAGGAGATACGCATGATGGTTGACGAAGGCAGGGAGAAGGGCACTATTGATGCCGACGAGAAGGAATTTATTCAGAACGTGTTTGAATTTGACGATATTTCGGCTGACGAGCTGGCGACACACCGCACCGAGCTTGCGATCCTCTGGACGCATGAAACTGACGAGCAGTGGCATCAGACCATCCGCGACTGCCACCACAAAATGTTCCCGATATGCGACGGCTGTGTGGATAACGTGGTGGGCATACTCGAAACAGGCATTTATTTTAGATTGGAAGACCGCAGCCGCAATAACGTCATGGCGAAGGCGGTCAAACAGCCGTATTTCGTCCCCGAGACGATAAAAGCAGACGTGCTTATGTCAAACATGCGCGAAAACGGGCAGTATCTCGCCGTTGTCATCGACGAATACGGCGGACTCACGGGTATAGTGACGCTCAACGATCTGATGTGGCAGCTTGTGGGCGATTTTGACAAGGAAGAGCTTGAAAAGGCTAAAAACGACATTGAGCGGCTTGATTCAAAGACGTGGAAAATCACAGGCAGTGCGGACATCGACGCTGTGGAGCATGCGCTGGGCGTGATCCTGCCGCATGACGAATTCGACACCTTCGGCGGCTATGTATTTTCGGAGTATGGCTCTATCCCCGAGGACGGGGCTCAGTTTGAGCTGGATACCGACAAAATGCACATCAAGGTGTTGAAAATCAAGGACCGCCGCATACTCAAAACAATGGTGACGGTCAGCCGCGAGCCGGAGGAACTTCAAAACGAAGCTGAGTAATTTGCGAGTTTTTTGTGTATTTATTATTCAGCGTTTCCTGAAAAAATATTAAATTCAGCGGAAAAAATAAATATTCAATTTATTTTTTGCTCTTTTCTGTTGATTTTTACTTGATATGTTGGTATAATTTGTAATAGTAATTTTGCGCGTTCGCTTTTCATATGATTGCGATGGTGTGCGTTTGAAAGGATAACATGTGATGATAAAAAGCGATGTCAGCGTGTTTTGCGACAAGATCAGGACTATGCTCGGCGCGGCGGAATGTCTGCCGTTTTCGGGACGATTTGAGAGTGCCGCGGCACTTTTTGATATAATTCAACTGGAAGCGAGGGACTGCGTGTATCTCTCGATACTCGCACCGCGCGAGCTGGTCAGAGCGGTCATGATGTGCGGCGCAGTGCCGATATTCTGCGATGTGATGCCCGACAGTCTCACTATCGACCCCAAGGTGCTCGAAAATCTGGTGCGCCACACGGTCAGCGAGGGCAGTCTGTATCCCCGCGCGGTCATCGCGGATAATTTCTGCGGCATGCCGTCTGTCTCCCGAGCGATAAAATCGGTGTGCACCCGCTTCGGTCTGATATTGATAGAGGACTGCGGCAAGGATTTCGGCGGTGTGTCGGACGGTGCTCTGTGCGGCATGTCTGGGGATTATTCCCTGATGATGCTGGGCGGCTCGTCGGTGTTCGGCACAGGCGGGAGAGGAAGTCTGCTCATCGCCAACGGCACGAACGCCGCAAGCGAATATATCGTATCGGATTCGTGCGGCGGGGCATATCAGTCGGTGGATGATATATATGCAGACAAGCTGGTGGATTCGCTGGATAAATTTGATGACGTGCTGGCTCAGAGCAAAGCTGCGGCGGATAAGATCGACGCGCTCACGGCGGAGCATGATTGCTGGGTCCAGCGCGGCGGAAAGCAGCAGAAAAGCTCATTCGGTAGCATAGCGGTGATAACCCGCGAGGAAGACGAATGCAAGCGTATCGTTGCGGCACTCGGAGAGACGGATGCGGCGCGGTATGTAAGACCTCTGCATGCTCATGTGCGCGGCTGCTTCGGCAACACGGCGCGGGGCTTCAAAGATATAGTCAACGGCACTTCGATCGCGCCCAGAGCGTTCAGTCTGGATATGTTCGGGGCGTTACATAACGGCGATGTCGAAATGCTGATCGAGCAATTGAAAAACGCGCTGTAAATGACATAAATTATGAATTGATTCACAAAGGGAGGAACAATGATGGAAAATGATGTTTTCAACACATCCGTAAAGCCGGAGGATGAGGAGAATTCCGAGAATGAGAACGCTCGGGGCTGTTCGCTGACAGTGTTTGACTACAGCCACACCCCCGACCAGTACAATCTGCTGGCGATGGGCAAGGACACGATAACTTTCGGTCGCGACGATTCCAACGACATCATCATATCGTCAGACTTGGTTTCGCGCAAGCACGGATATTTTACCATTTCGGACGGTCAGTGCTACATCAATGACCCCGGAAGCACCAACGGAACGTATGTAAACAACAAGCGTATAGAGCGCGTCCGCCTCCGTGACGGCGACTTGATACGCATCGACAACATCGAAAATTCGGTGGTCGGCGGCGTGAGCATGGTGTTTTCTGGTGTGGTCTCCGGTGTGGACTGGCAGACCTACAACATCACTAAGGACGTCACCACGATAGGCAGCGGTGAGCATTGCGACATAGTTATCGAACATGCCAACGCGCACTCGCTGCATGCCGAGATACAGCATCTTGGCGACAGATTCGTGCTAGTGTGCAAGTCGGAGGAAAATGATATTCTGATAAACAACTGTCCGATGGAGGGCAGGAGCTATCAGCTTCACGACGAGGACCTCATAGCCATAGCCAACACCAAGCTGTCGTTTTCGTCGGATGAAATGGGCAATGTCATCAGATACCGCAAGGAAAAATTCGGCTATTCGCTGGAGTTGGAGCACGTCGCGAAGTTTGTCAAAAGCCGCTCGCCCTTCAAAGCTGATAAGAAGATCGTTGACGATACCAGTCTGCTCATTGAGCCGGGTGAATTTGTGGCGATAGTGGGCGGTTCAGGCTCGGGCAAATCCACGCTGATGAACTGTATCAACGGCTTTGACGAACCAAAACCCGGCAAGGTTTTTGTAAACCGCAAGAATCTTTACGAAAATTACGATGAACTCAAAAAATATATAGGATATGTACCTCAGCAGGATATAGTGTATGAAAATCTGACGCTTGTAGGCATGCTGAGATATGCGGCGAAGCTGAGACTCTCACAAAATATGAGCAAAAAAAAGCGTGAAGCTCGCATTGATGAAGTCATAGCGATGGTGGAGCTGACCGAACACAAAAACACCATTATCCGACAGCTGTCGGGCGGTCAGAAAAAGCGTGCTTCCATTGCGGTGGAGCTGCTCAGCGACCCGGGTTTGTTCTTCCTCGATGAACCGTCATCCGGTCTTGACCCGGGAACCGAGCGCAAGCTGATGTATACCCTCAAGCGCATGAGCGACGGCGGCAAGACGGTCATAATGATCACCCACAACACCAATAATATCCACCTCTGCGACAAGATATTATTCCTCGGCGCAGGCGGCTATGTGGCATTTTTCGGCACCCCCGAGGACGCACACGCTTTCTTCGGCATACCCAAGGGGCAGGATCTGACCGACGCTTACAGCATGGTCGAGGAGAATCCGGATGGCTGGGAGAAAAAATTCAACAATTCCCAGTATAACAAAGCCAGTAGCATGGGCGAGGCGAAGTCGGCTGATGTGGACGGCAAAAAGAAGAAAAAGACCCAAAGAAAGACCAAGATACCCGCAAATAAATCCTTCTTCCACCAGTTCAAGGTGCTGTCACAGCGATACATCAACCTCATTTGGAACGACAAGATGCGCCTGCTATTCCTGTTGCTGCAAGGTCCGCTGATCGCATATCTTTTCTCGTTTGTCACGGTGGAAAACACCTTCAAATCGTATTTTGATGCGCAGTCAATGCTTTTCTGTCTGTCCTGCGCGGGCATATGGGTCGGACTTATGAATTCGATTCAAGAGGTGTGCAAAGAGCGCAGCATAGTGCGGCGTGAATACATGGCGGATGTTCGTTTGAGTGCATATATATGTTCAAAGCTTGGAGTGCAGGCATTGCTTGCATTTTTGCAGTGCAGTCTTATGATGATCATCTTTGCGGCGACTATCGGACTGCCCGAGCGCGGCGTGATATTCAGCAACGCATTCCCTGAAATGCTTATCACGCTTTTCCTGGTCACGCTGTCATCGTCGGCACTGGGACTTGTTATTTCCTCACTGGTGAAAAACACCGACCGCGCGATGGTGTTTGCACCTGTAATACTCATTCCGCAGCTCCTTTTCTCGGGAATACTCTTCACACTGCAAGGCCCGACCGAAGTGCTCTCGTGGCTATGTGTCAGCCGCTGGGGAATGCAGGCATTCAGCAACACCGCTAACCTCAACGGAGTGCTGTGGAACTCACTCTCGCTGAAATATTCGTCAGAGGATATGCTTCAGCAGGCATATGACCTCAACTGCAACCCGATATACCATCATTCTGTAAGCAATCTTTTGCTCACATGGGGAATAATTATTTTCACCATTGTAATATTTGCATTTATCAGTATGCTGGTTCTTCGCAGGATTAAAAATGATAAGAGATAGCGATTATCCGTGCGGCGAGGATATAATTATAAACCAGAAGCTCCTCCGCGTGGGAAAATTGATAAATCAAGGCACAGATGGCCGGATTCATGCCGTATATTCGGATGACAGCATGAGTCCGGCTGTTGTCAAATATTTCGGTTGTATGTATGAGGACGAAGCGTATCGTAATGCACTGCTCGAGATAGAAGCGTCAGAGCGGTTGAAAAAATGTCCTTACACAGTGGACATGATTGGGTACTGTGTGCGAACCGATTCAGACAGGCGTGCGGAGATATTCATAATGATGGACCGACTGCGGTGCTGTGAGGATATTCAGCTTGATGTGCGCGGCGTGCTGTGCATGGCGGCGGATGTCTGCCTTGCACTGGATTTTATGCAGCGCAAGGGACTGGTGCACTGCGACATAAAGCCGTCCAATATTTTTCTCAATGCCGACGGCAGGTGGCAGCTCGGCGATTTCGGCTGTGTGCAGCGCAAGGGTCGGTGTCTGCGCCGCGGCAGTCCCGCATATTGTGCGCCGGAGGTGGACAGCGGAGGTCGGTGCGACACCCGTTCAGATATTTATTCGCTGGGCATCGTCATGTATAAACTGCTGAGCGGCGGCAGATTTCCGTTCTGCCCCGAGAGCGCGGACCTGATGGAGCAGTCGGAGGTCGAGCGCGCAATTGAGCGCAGGCTGAGCGGCGAACGCATCCCCCCGATAGAGGGTATCAGCGAAGAATTAAACCGAATACTGCTCGGGATGTGCGAGTTTGACGCAGGCAAAAGAATCAGCTCGCCGAAGAAACTTTCGGCACTTTTCAGAGAGCAGATCGGGCGTATAAAGTGAATTTAACGCGTTTTTGCATGCGGGTGAGACGAAATATTTACATAATTATCATAAATAAAGTTTTGAGACATTGTATAATGACTATATTAATGTTGACGGAACTGCTGTCAGCGGATTGATATATTGTGTGGATATGGGGGGATCAAAGCCTTGAATTATACCGAGAAGGAAGAAAAAGGTGTAAAGAAAGTCGAGAGCATGAACAGCTTTTTTGACAAGGTCTTGCTGCCTGCAATCGGCGTTATCATCGTAATTATACTGATCTCGTTTATAATAAGCAGTCTGAGCGAAAAATTCGGCGGGGGAAATTCCGACAGCAGCGGCACTTCGGTGCAGCAGTCGGTTGAAGAACCGCAGGTGTTTGCTCTCAGGCGGGCAGTGCTTGCGGATTACGAGAAATATACTGACGAATTTGCCGCCTACGGCTATGAAAAGGCCGAGGGATATTCGCAGGAGCTCGCCCTCTGCAAGGTGGTGGACGAGGAACTGGTGATATTTCAGTTCAAGGACAGCAAGATGGGGGATTTCACCATTTTGCGCTATACACCGTCGGAGTCGGTCGGCAGTGAATATTCATCGCTTTCGATGACGGTTTCCTCCCCAACGCTCATCAATGTGACGCTTCAGTCGCAGGACAGTATGTATACAGTCACATTTACGTCGGTCGATTTTTCGTCATATGCCAAGGACGATGCCATTCAGTACAGCAAAATTATGAAAAAGACGTCTCTTGAAGAATTGGTTGCTTTGTATGAAATTTTTGAGACAGATATAAACAACTTAGCGCAGACTTGCGGTATTTCGTAGTGTGAACGGATGTGAAATTATACCAAAATCGTTAAATTGACGGTTGATTTTTTTAATGTAAAGTTATAACATATTAACAAGTGCTTTTAATGTTGGATATAAATGTCTGACCTGCCGCGATATATGAGGTGATACAGATATGAACGTCGGCAAAATTAATACCAAAAAATTTTTCAAGTCATTTGTGGCTTTGATGCTTTCGGTAATAATGTTTTTCAGTATGGCGATTTCTACCGTATCTGCCGCAGTTATCAGTGGAAAGACGGGCATAGGCATGGCAGAATGGGCATTTCGCGCGTATAATGAGGGCTGGACCTATAAATACGGCGGTTCAAGCGCGGGCGCTGTGGACTGCTCGGGACTTATCCGCTCCTACTGTAACGGCCAGGGCGGCGGCGCGAAGGCTTTGCTGGATGCCTCCACAGTCAACGGCAGTACAGACGATATGCCGCGCATTCACGGTCTGGGACTGTGGTGCGAGGGACATGCCGGCGTTTATGTCGGCAAAAACAAAGACGGCGTGGATATGGCCATCGACATGCGCAATTCCAAGGTGAATGTCGTGTACTCCGCGATGTCCTCCAGATATTACAGCCCGTGGGTAAAATGGTACAAGATTAGCATGATCTCTTACCCCACGACCGGCTGGTTTGATTTCAACGGCGAGACGTTTTATTATAAAAACGGCGAATTCTGCGTCGGCGTGGTTCAAATCGACGGCAAGACGTATGATTTCGGCAAGTCGGGCGCGCTGATAGGCGAGGTAGACCCGAGCCAGCTCACCACGACTTCCAAGACTACCACGACCACCACAAAGAAAACAATGACCACCACGACGACCAAGAAAACTACCACTACGACCACAAAGAAATCCACTACAGCAACCACAACGACTACATTGAAGAAGTCCACGACTACCACGACCAAGGCTCCTTCAACAACATCGTCAAATACCACCGCATCAACTACGGAAAAGACAACTCAGAAGACTACCACCAAGAAAAAGACTACCACAACTACCAAGAAAACTACCACTGATAAGCAGACTACTTCAAAGACTACAGAAAAAACTACAAAGAAAACGACCCAAACGACCAAGGCAGATACCTCCACGCAGGATACCGTGTCAACTACCCAGTCTACCACAACTCAGGCTCCTACTACGACAACTATCGTTGAGTATCAGGGCGGCATGACGGGCGACGGCGTATCGGACATCCAGCGCAGGCTGTATGAGCTGGGGTATTATGATCAGGATATAACCAATTATTACGGACCGTTTACCCGTGACGCGATAAAGGCGTTCCAAAAGGCGATAGGTGTATTGCCGACGGGTATAGCCGATGTTGAGACGCAGAAGGCACTGTTCGCCGACGATGCTCCCTACTATTCCGAAGATAACTCGCTGATGCTCGATGAGGATTATCAGATAGAGGGCGAGGATATTCAGGAGGAAGAGACTGAGACGGAGGAAGATGAACTGCCTGTGATAGCGGAATCCGAGGGTATATCCTCGCTGAGCATGACGGCTGCTCCCTATGAATTCACCAAGAACTATGGAGAATCGGGCGCGTTGCAGACAATGGGCGTGTTTTCCTACAAATCACCCTCGGTCACATTCTACCGCGACGGAGAAAGCTATGAGGTATCGCAGGAAATGATGCAGAGCCTCGACGAATGCGTATTTCTGTAATATCAAATAAAAAATATCATCTTAAAATAAGGGGGTGTCATCGGTATTATGAGCGCAGACATGATAAAAGTGATAATTGTAGTATCGGTGATACTCGTCATACTTTTGATAGGTATGATAATCTTCGGCTTTTGGATGTTCGATTTCGCGTTAGTTAGAAAGCCGCAGATGGATTTTGAGGCGGGCGATGACCTGCTGCCTCATATGGATGTTATCAGACTGCGCAGCAAGGAAGCGCGGGAGAAGATATACAGCTACAATTATGAAGAGATATACATTAAATCACATGACGGACTGCTGCTGCACGCGACATTTGTGCCGTCGGAGTATTTCTCGCGCAAAGTGGTCATAGCGGTGCACGGCTACAACAGCTACGGCATGTTCGACATGTCTGCCACAGCTCCGCCGTACCGCGGCATGGGCTATAATGTCATAATAGTTGACGACCGCGCGCACGGCAAGAGCGAGGGAAAGTTCATCGGCTTCGGGTGTCTGGACAGAATGGACGTGCTCAACTGGTGCCGATACGCCATTCAGCGGTTCGGCAAGGACTGCGAGATACTGTTCCACGGAGTTTCGATGGGCGCTGCGACTGTGTTGCTGGCATCGGGCGAGACATGCCTGCCGAAGCAGGTGAAGGGTGTCATCGCCGACTGCCCGTTTGCGGGAGCGTATGAGGAATTCGGATACATCATGCAGCACAATTACAAGGTGCCCGGCAAACCGCTGCTGTATTTCGCCAGTATGGTGTGCAAGCTCCGTGCGGGATATACCTTCGGGCAGTGTTCGGTCATAAAGTCCGTGAGGAAGATGAAGATACCGGTGCTGTTTATTCACGGCACGGAGGATTCCTTTGTGCCGCCCTACATGACCGAAAAGCTGTATAAGGCGTGTAAGTCGGAGCATAAATCACTGTATATGTGCGAAGGCGCGACCCATTGCTACAGCGCATTTCACGACATGCCGACGTATTTCCGCAAGGTATCGGATTTTGTATATACTATCGACCATTTGGACGATAATAATGATGAATCCAAATAATATGCTTGCAGTGTATTCAACATATCGTTGCTCGGACGGCGTTTATTTGTGGAAAATGCAAGAATTTAAAAAATAGCTTGCAAATTGTCAGGATTTGTATTATTATTAATATTAAGCATAAAAATGCGGAGAACTCAAAGGCTTGGCCTCAAAAAGGTGAGCCTTTGCGGTATGTCTCCGCATAATTTTTCAAGGAGAGTGTTTTGGTAAAATGTCATCAATAAAGGATTTGAATAAGAGTGAGCTTGCTGCTCTCAAAAACGAGCTTCAAACCAGATATGACGAGTACAAAGCAAAGAACCTCAGTCTCAATATGGCCAGAGGTATTCCGAGCAGCGCACAGCTTGAGCTGTCAATGGGTCTGCTTGATTCGGTCAACAGCTCCACCGACCTCACGGGCATCAACGGCGCGGACTACCGCAATTACGGCATTTTGGACGGCATCCCCGAGGCCAAGCAGCTTTTTGCCGACCTCTTTAACGTAACCACAGATCAGATCATTGTAGGCGGCAACTCCAGCCTTACACTTATGTTTGATACGATCTCCTCGGCAATGGCACACGGTCTGCTGGGCAGCACTCCCTGGGCAAGCCTTCCCGAGGTCAAATTCCTCTGCCCCGTGCCGGGCTATGACCGCCACTTCGCTATCACCGAGTACTTCGGCATCAAGATGATCCCCGTTGAGATGAACGAAAATGCCCCCGACATGGATTTCATCGAGAATGCAGTCGCAAACGACCCCGCAATCAAGGGTATCTGGTGTGTTCCGAAGTATTCTAACCCCGCAGGCATCACTTACTCCGACGATGTAGTGCGCAGATTTGCAGCACTCAAGCCGGCGGCAAAGGATTTCAGAATTTTCTGGGATAACGCATACTGCATCCACCACCTCTTCAATGACGATGTGAAGCTGCTTGACATCCTCGCAGAGTGCGAGAAAGCGGGCAACCCCAACATGGTTTATATGTATTTCTCCACATCCAAGATAACATTCCCCGGCGCAGGTCTTGCAGGTATGGCTTCCTCCAAGGAAAACATCACCGCTATCAAAAAGCGCATGACCGTTCAGTCCATCGGTCCGGATAAGATAAACCAGCTCCGCCACATGAAATTCTTCAAGAACCTCGACGGTCTGCTTGAGCAGATGACTAAGCATGCTGAGATCATCCGCCCCAAGTTTGAGGCTGTGCAGAATACACTGGCTGAGGAATTCGGCGACAGCGGTGTAGCATCATGGAGCAAGCCCAACGGCGGCTACTTCGTAAGCCTTGATGTTATGGAAGGCTGTGCAAAGCGCACGGTTCAGCTCTGCAAGGAAGCGGGCGTTACACTCACCAACGCAGGCGCTACTTATCCCTACGGCAACGACCCGAAGGACAGCAACATCCGTATCGCTCCGACCTCTCCGACAGTTGAAGAGCTTACCGAGGCCATGAGAATCCTCGCTGTTAGCGCAAAGCTTGCGGCTGTGGAAAAATTGCTCGGCTAAGCATTGTGATTACGATGCATAAAGTAGTTAAAAATGTAAATTTTCGCAATAATTTATAAAAAATCTCACAAAATTGTTGACATATTCGGCAATTAATTTTATAATAAAGCTGTTACGTCCGTTATCGGTGTGATAACGGACGATTTGCTTGTACGAGCCGATTTTTT
>JBGUUF010000100.1:0-4119 GCA_045133435.1 Acutalibacteraceae bacterium | reverse complement strand
CAACGTAATCGGGATTGTATCTCTCGATGAACGGAATATTCTGATAGATAGCGTTTGCTGTGCCCTTGTACCAGTCGGCTCCGTGAGTGCCCTGATAAGGAGGCAGTGTGTGAACGCCGCCGTACATGGTATCAAGATCCCACGGCTGACCGTTTCCAAGGTAGTCATTGAGCACCAGCGGCTGATACTGGGTGAGCACACCGACAGTATCTATACCGGAGTTAACGCAGTTGGAGAGCGGGAAATCAATAATTCTGTACTTGCCGCCAAACGGGACAGCCGGCTTAGCCAGCTTTTTGGTCAGAGCATACAGTCTGCTGCCTTGTCCGCCTGCAAGCAGCATTGCAATACATTCTTGCTTGGGGTACATATTGTTTTATTCCTCCTTGAATTGTTACAGTCATTATATTTCTAACATTAATTATACGGATGTCCCGAACTTGATCGGCTGGTCCGTATTAATGTAAAAAGCGAAAACACAGATTCTGTTTGAAATATTTTTTCAAACTCGACTACCTAAGAATATGCCGTAAATATATAAATTATTCCTCGTTAGCCTTGCTTTCCTCAACAGCTTCGACACTGACGACCTCCGGCTCTGCGCTTGCAGTCTCTGTCTCAGAAACTTCTGCATTAGCTTCGGCGGCTTTCTTAGCCTCTTCTGCCGCCTTGTCAGCTTCTATCTGAGCCTTTGTGCGGCGTGTCCGCTTCTTGGGAGCTTCTTCAACTTCGGCTGAATCCTCAGCAGCTTTAGCCTTAGTCGTGCGCTTCTTAGTTGCAGTGGTCTTAGTCTCTGTGGAATCCTCAGCAGCTTTAGCCTTAGTTGTGCGCTTCTTAGTCGCAGTGGTCTTAGTTTCAGCGGAATCCTCGGCAGACTTAGCCTTAGTCGTGCGCTTCTTAGTCGTTGTCTTTGTCTCGACAACTTCGCCGTCCTCTGTCTTAACGACCTTCTTCTTTCTCTTAGGCAGCTTGGCTGTCATCTGGAAATACTGAACCGAGAGTGCGGGCAGATTTATCGAGATGGACTGATCCAAATCGTGCAGCGGCTCTGCCTCTGTGCTGGAAACTGTGCCGTTGTTCTCGCCGCTTCCGCCGAATTCAGCCGCATCGGAGGAGAATATCTGAGTGTATCTGCCGTGTACGGGAACACCTATGCGATAGCCTTCGCGTCTGACAGGGCAGAAGTTGCAGACGACAACGATCTCATTGCCGTTCTTGTCAATTCTTCTGAAGCTGATGACACTCTGCTGGTAATCGTCGAGAGCTATCCACTGGAAGCCCTTCCACGAGTCGTCGATCTCCCACAGCTCGGGGTGGTCGAGGTAGAATTTATTGATCTGGCGGTTGAATTCTTTCAGCTTGCTGTGCATGGGATAATCGAGCAGGTTCCAGTCGAGCTGCTTCTGATAATTCCACTCGTCAAACTGACCGAACTCTGCGCCCATGAATGTCAGCTTCTTGCCGGGATGTGCCATTACATAAGACATAAAGGCTCTGAGACCGGCAAACTTCATATCGTAATCGCCCGGCATCTTCTGCAGAAGCGACGCCTTGCCGTAAACAACTTCGTCGTGCGAGAGCGCGAGCACAAAGTTCTCGGAGAATGCATACATCAGCGAGAATGTGAGCAGATTGTGGTCATATGAACGGTAGACCGGGTCCATAGAGAAATAGCGGAGAGAATCGTTCATCCAACCCATGTTCCACTTGAACGTGAAACCGAGTCCGCCGTCAGCAGGATCGCCTGTGACCTTCGGCCATGCTGTGGATTCCTCGGCGATCATCATTGCATTGGGATAATACTCGGCAACGGCTGTATTGAGCATCTTTAGGAACTCAACAGCTTCGAGGTTCTCGTGTCCTCCGTAGATGTTCGGCATCCACTCGCCGTCGCGGCGGTTGTAGTCGAGGTAGAGCATAGATGCAACAGCATCCACGCGCAGACCGTCGATGTGGTATTTATCCAGCCAGAAGAGCGCGTTGGAGATAAGGAATGAGCGAACCTCATTGCGGCCAAAGTCGAATACACATGTACCCCACTCCTTGTGCTCTCCCTTGCGCCAGTCGGAATATTCATAGGTTGGTGTGCCGTCAAATCTGTACAGACCGTGTGCGTCCTTCGGGAAGTGAGCGGGAACCCAGTCCATGATAACGCCGATGCCCGCCTGATGGAGCATGTCTACAAATTTCATAAAGTCCTTCGGCTCACCGTAACGGGATGTGGGAGCATAATAGCCTGCCACCTGATAACCCCATGAGCCGTCAAACGGATATTCTGTGAGCGGCATAAGCTCAACATGAGTGTAGTTCATCTCTTTAAGGTAAGGAACCAGCTCCTCAGCCAGCTTCACATAGCCGTAGGGATTGCCGTCGGGGTACATTTTCCATGAGCCTGCGTGCATTTCATAGATATTCATCGGCTTGTCGAGCTTGCTTTCGGCAGTCTGCTTTGCGCGCCAATCCTCGTCATGCCACTCGTAACCCTCTATATCATAGAATCGTGTGGCGTTTGACGGGCGTGTCTCAAAGTGATAGCCGTAGGGGTCACTCTTCTGCGTCATCGTGTTATAGCTTGACTCAACGCAGTATTTGTAGATACAAAAATCGTTGATGCCGTCAATCACACACTCCCAAACGCCGCCGCTGTTGCACTTATACATGTAGTTAGCCTGGGGATTCCAGTCATTGAAATCGCCGACTACCGAGATCGCTTTAGCATTCGGAGCCCATGTACGAAACACCACTTTTCCATCCTTTTGGCGGTGTGCACCGAGATATTCATAAGCTCTTACGTTCTTTCCCTCATAAAAAAGATGCTGAGCCAGATTGCCTCCCGATGAAATGTTTCTTTCATTGCTCATCAAATTCAACTCCTAAAATAAGTTAATAACCCATAATTCGCCAAAACATCTATGGCTATGAGTATATAATATCAAATTTATAGTAAAATTGCAAGACTTTTTAGCAATTTCTTTACAAACAAATCATTTTGTTTAAAATATTTTTGTTGTTAATGCCGAGTATTTTTTACCCGTACTTAACATATATACATCAAAAATAAGCGGAATATGACTATTATATAGCCTTACTGAATAAAAAAACCGCGATTTATTCAAGAACATTTAATTATTTTTCGTCAAATGATACAATATGCATATTTCACATTCGGACAATCAAGCCTATGTGCACTTTTCACAAATACGCACATAGGCTTGATGCAAAAAAATATATTAATAATTTATGGGATATTATCAGCTTTGCAGCACATCAATTTTTCTGCCCGAGGCGATGGAGTAAGCGATGTTGGTGGAATGGTCTGCGATTCGCTCGAAATTGCTCAGCAGTTCGAGGAATATCATGCCGACCTCGGGACGACATACGCCTTCATTCAAGCGGCGCACATGTCTCCATTTGAGTTCTTCGGTATATCGGTCAACTTCCTTTTCTGCATCGAGCATTTTACTCATCATATCATCGTAATCCACGCCTTCGTAGAAGAACGAAAGCGAGCATTCAAACACGGTCATAGATTTGTCATACAGCTCGCAGATTTCCTTAAATGCCACTTCCGAGAATTCAAGGTCGTCATCGTTCATCTCATCGCGGAATTCAATGATATTTTCGCAGTGGTCGCTGATTCTCTCAAGGTCGTTGATTACATGAAACATCGAGCCGAGCATTTGCGAATCATTTTCGGAAATATCAACTGAATCCAGCTTTATCATGTACTTAGTAATATTGTGGTTGAGGTAATTAACGACCTTCTCCTGCTCCAGAACCTTCTCGCGCTGAGTTTGCGCGTCGTCAGCCTGCGGATACGACATATACTTCATCGAGCCTTCGAGATTGCGGTGAGTGATCGTCGCCATGCGGTTGACTTCCTTGATAACCTGTGCAACAGCAATGGGAGGATTGTTCAGAATAAGCTCGTCCAGATATTTGAGGCGCATCGGTTCAAGTGGCTTTGCGTCCTTGTCCTCAGGAATGAGCTTGTTGGCGATATTCACCAGCACATCGCTCATCGGCAGGAGGACTACAGTAGTTACCACGTTGAATATAACATGCATGACTGCGATTTGGAATTTCGGGTCGGGAACGGCAGCTTCTATCCACGCCGAG
>JBGUUF010000099.1:0-1895 GCA_045133435.1 Acutalibacteraceae bacterium | reverse complement strand
ATTAAGTTATTATTGGAGTGTGGTAATATAGATGAAAAAAATAAAAAATTTTATGACATCGGTTAAATTTATTCTGTTTACCTATATCGCCGCGGCGATATGTGTGCTGATAACCATAAACTGTTACCGCACGGTAAAGATCGACCCGTTTTCATTGGAATACGAAATAACCGACATGTCGGGATATTTTGCGGGGAGCGGAAAAAATTCTCTGTTTATTGAGAACAGCGGTCTTACCGTAACTGCGGTGAATTCTGGCAATAAATATATCTTCTCGATAGACGGCGGAGAGAGGAACGATGGTTTTTATTACGCCCGTGAAGTGACCTGCGACAGTCAAGATAATATATACATACTCGACAAGGTCATCAACTCCAACGGCAAGGACATCGACAGCGAACGCATTCTCAAATACAGTTCGCGCGGCAAATTTGTCGGCTGTTTATTTGAAGAAGACAAATTGACAGGCGAGAATGTCATGGGCTTAAAGGTCATTGACGATTCGATTTATGCGGCATTGGTCAGCGACAGCGATATACAGCTGCTCAAAATAACCTCGGACGGCAAGACCGATGTGCTGAATAAATACGAGTTTGCCGACGCATCTCAAAATATACAGGATGTGGCGATCAGCGACGATTTTAATATCGCCGTCGTAACCAAAAACGGCGATGTCATCGCTCTTGCCGACAACTCAGTGATATTCGACGCCTCCCAATACAACAGCGAAAATTATTATGCTATGGCGCTGGAAGCGGAGTTTGATCCCGACGGAGATCTTTACATCAACGACATAGGCAACCGCGTCGTTATGAAATACGACGGCAGTAAACTCACGGAATTTATCTCGCGCGGAGAACCGCTGGAGAATATCCCCGAAGCATTCAGTGAACTGCCGATATACAGCGGACTCGCCTCTGTAAACGGCAATATTTCGGTGACATATGCCGACAATTACTTCGACGAGGCTTCGGGCGAGGTCATATATAATTACAATGTATATGTTGTTTCGACCTCTGCCGATGACCCGGCGAATAAAGAAGTTATTTTCAACGGCTGTTCGGTCAGCAAAAGCTTATTGGTCTTCATCCAAGGAATATTGTGCAGTATAACCATTGCATTTCTGGCATTTGCTGTGCTGTATACGCTGTTTATATCCACAGCACTGCTGAAAAGGCGCAAAACGGGCAGTTCATTAGCCGTCCAGCTCGGCATGCTCGCAATAGCCGTCGTGACAGCCGGCATAGTCGCGGCGACCACTATCAGCATGACCAATCAGCGTTACTACAACGAGGTCATGAATAAAATGACCAACATCGCCATACTCATGGCGGGGAATGTAGAAGAAGCGGATATAAATTCGCTCGGCTCGCCCGACAGCTTTAAGAGCAGTTCGTACAACAAAATCGACGGTCAGGTGAAGTCGGTCCTGCAAAACGACCTCAACGCCGACAGCGGAATTTACTGCGTAATTTACAAGGTGTACGACGACATCGTGTGCGAGGTCTATTCCGATGAAACTCTGCACGGCACAGGCTATCCCATGGCGGGAAGCTACAAAGGCTCCGCCGAACAGGAGATATATCAGACGGGCGAATACATGTCGTTCGGTGAATACAGCAGTGCCGACGGCAGCTATATGTTCGTACTCATGCCCATTAAGAATTCCGAGGGCGAGGTCATCGCGCTCATGGAGATAGGCACTGACCTATACATTTTCACCGCCGAGAGCAACAGCTTGTTTATGAATATTCTGCTGTATGCGGCGATGACTGTCATAATTCTGCTACTGGTGGCAGGCGAAATTATCGTGTTCATGCGTCTGAACAAGGAAAGCAAGCGAGTTAACAACATACATTCCTCCAAACGCAGCGCGGAGCTTGTGCGCCCCATAT
>JBGUUF010000098.1:0-2818 GCA_045133435.1 Acutalibacteraceae bacterium | reverse complement strand
GCTCGGCAACGGTGTTGACCCGCTGCTGGTTATCAATAAGTACGGTGCAGATTCGCTCAGATTCTCGCTCGTCAACGGTATCAGCCCCGGCAGCGACATGCGTTACAGCGAGAAAAAGGTTGAATCCTGCCGCAATTTCGCCAACAAGCTGTGGAATGCCGCAAGATTCGTTATGATGAACGTCGAGGACGGCGATATGCCCGGAATCCCCGAAAATCTCGAGCTTGAGGATAAGTGGATTCTCGACAAGCTCAACACGCTGATTAAGGAAATGACCGACAACATGGAGAATTTCGACATCGGCGTTGCGGTTGCCAAGCTGTACGATTTCATTTGGGATTGCTACTGTGACTGGTACATCGAGCTTGCCAAAACTCGTCTGAATGCTGGCGGCAAGACTGCTGCGGACGTTCGCGCGGTCCTGCTCTATGTCCTCACTCAGATAGTTACACTGCTCCACCCGTTCATGCCGTTCGTTACAGAAGAAATCTTCACAACGATTCCCCACCAGGGCGAGACACTCATGCTCACATCATGGCCGGAATTCAAGGCTGAATTCGTATTCACCGAGGAAGCCGCAAAGATGGAGCGCATCATGTCCGCAATCAAGGCAATCAGAACCCGCCGCAGCGAGATGAATGTTCCTCCGTCCAAGAAGGCTCGCGTTTACATCGAGACAGCATACGGCGAGACATTCACTCACGGCGCGAAGTTCTTCAGCCGACTTGCTTCCGCAAGCGAAGTCGAGGTGGGCGAGAGCTTCAACATCGAGGGCGCAGTCACAATTATTTCCGACGGCGCAAAGATTCTCATTCCGCTCGACGAGCTGGTTGACAAAGAGAAGGAATTGGCACGTCTCGAGAAGGAGCTTGGCAAGGTCGAGAAGGACATTGCGATGCTCAGCGGCAAGCTGGCAAACGAGAATTTTGTTTCCAAGGCTCCCGCGAACGTCATCGAGGCTGAGCGCACCAAGCTTGCAAAGGCAGAGGAGCGCAAGGCGATTATCCTTGAGACGATGGAAAAATTCAGATGATCTGAATATAATATAAAATATCAGATACAACGACGTATTCCGATACTGTGCAGAAATGTGCGGTATCGGAATATTCTGTAAAAGGATGTGTTTTGTATGAATTACACAGAAGCCAGAGCATATATTGATAATATGGAGCGATTTGGCATCAAGCCGGGACTGGAGCGCATAACCAAAATGCTTGCATATTTGGGCAACCCACAGGATAAATTGCAGTTCGTGCATGTGGCGGGGACAAACGGCAAAGGCTCGGTCAGCACCATGATAGCCTCTATCCTCTCGCACGAGGGCTATCGCACGGGACTTTTCACCTCTCCATATGTACTGGATTTCCGTGAGAGATTCATGGTGAACGGAACGATGATAACCGAAGAGGAATTCGCCGCGATAATGACAAAAATCAGTACGGTGAACGATATTCTCGCGAGATCCGGCTGCTGTCTAACGCAGTTCGAGGTCATCACGGCGGTGGCTCTGATGTGGTTTGTGGAGAAAAACTGTCGCGTAGTCGTACTGGAATGCGGCTTGGGCGGTCGTTTGGACTCTACCAACGTGATAAACGAGCCGCTTTGCTCGGTCATAACTAAAATTTCGATGGACCATACTGACATTTTGGGCGACACCGTGGCGAAAATCGCGAGTGAAAAGGCGGGCATTATCAAGCGGGGATGCCCCGTAGTGCTTGCACCGAATCAGTGCGACGAGGCGATGGGCGTGATTGCCGAAAAATGCGCCGAAATGAACAGCGCACTCACGATATGCACCACCGATGCGGTGAAAATTCAGTCCATGACCCCGACGATAAATCACATTTATTACGGCGACCTGCGCCTGATGATTCCTTTTGCAGGACCTCACCAGATAGAGAATGCGGTCACTGCGGTCAATGCGGCGCGAGTGCTTAATCAGCGCGGTCTTTCGATAAAGGAGGACAACATCGCCGCAGGTATAGCTACCGCCCGAATTCCCGCGCGATTTGAGGTGATATCGGGCAAGCCGCTGGTGATATTGGACGGCGCACACAATCCCGACGGCATCGACGCGCTGTGCAATTCGATAGACACTCTGCTCGATGGCCGCAATGTTATAGGCATTATCGGCATGCTTAGGGATAAGGAATACGAAACCTCACTTTCCAAGATAATCCCGCGTTTCAGCCGCGTGTTCACCGTTACCCCCGAAAGTCCCCGCGCACTGGATTCCAAGAGTTTGGCGGAATGTGCCGAAAAATTTGTCAGCGAGGACGTAGCGGTAAAGCCGTTTGACAATCTGAAAAAGGCGGCGGAAAAGGCAATCGACATGGCTGATGAAGCTTCGGCTGTCGTAGTATGCGGCTCGCTCTATCTGGCATCTGCAATGCGACCGATACTGATAGATTTGCTCAAAGAGAAATCCTGACAACGATATAGCGCGCGAATTTTCAATTATTTTATTAACATAATGAAAATTCGTGCGCTTGCTATTGTCTGTTGGAAAAAAATTTGTTATACTAATATAGTTAAAAGAAAAACGAAGAAAAAATATCACATTGAGAAAGGATTTTTCTCGTGGATAAACGAAACTTAATTGTAATTGAGGGACTTGATGGCAGCGGCAAGGGCACACAGACTTCTCTGCTCTGTGACCGTATCAGTCAAAGCGGTCGTTCCCTTAGACACATATCATTTCCGAATTACGGTGAATCCTCGTCCGCACTGGTCAAAAGCTACCTTTCGGGCGAGTTCGGCGGTTCTCCCGACGCGGTGAATGCATATGCCGCCTCGAGCTTTTACGCGGTGGACAGAT
>JBGUUF010000097.1:0-6352 GCA_045133435.1 Acutalibacteraceae bacterium | reverse complement strand
ATGTGAGTGACAATACTGCGCTCACAGCCCGCAAGACAGTTCATCAGCGTGGATTTGCCGACGTTCGGCTTGCCTACGATCACGGTATCAACGCCCTCGCGCATCACTCTACCCGCGTCACCGTCGGCGATCATTTTCTTGACGCGCTCAATGCAGTCGCCGAGATTTTCAGACAATTGGGCGGTGTCAACGGGAATCAAATCTTCCTCGGGATAATCCGCCCAAGCCGCCAAATGTGCCGCATATCCGGTGATTTCGGTCTTCAAATTATCAATTTTCCGCGCAATTTTGCCCTCTCTGGCCGACATCGCCGCCCGAGCCGCCTGTTCTCCCTGTGCACCGATAATATCCATCACGGCTTCTGCCTGTGTGAGCGACAGCTTGCCGTTTTCAAATGCGCGTCGGGTGAATTCGCCCGCTTCTGCCATTCTCGCGCCGTTTTCCAGCACAGCACGAAGCACGCGCTTGACTATGTACAATCCCCCGTGGCAGGACAATTCAACTACATCCTCGCCCGTATAGCTTCGCGGCGCTCTGAACACCAGTGCGACTGCCTCGTCGATGATCTCCTCATTCTGCACGACATGACCGTAATGCGCCTTGTACCCTTCGGAGCTTGTCAGCAGCTTTCCGCTCGGAGTTTTGAACACTCTATCCGCAATTTCGGCGGCTTTTTCGCCGGAAATTCGCACTATTCCTATTCCTCCTGCCGCCTGCGGGGTCGCAATTGCGGCAATGGTATCACTCATCGCAAACATCCGTCCTTTCCGCATGAATTTATATCTTAATTTCTATTATATCATATCCGCCGCCAAATGCAACGAATTTTGATAAATATTATGAGTTTTTTGCATGAAATCATATGATTTTAATGCAAAGATATGAATTTTCTCATAAAACTTCCAATGTTTCACATGAAACATTGTTAAACAGCCTTTGTTCAACACGATTGTTTCACGTGAAACACAACAAAAATCCCGCCGAAATTTATCTTCGACGGGATCTTCTCAATTAGTTATTCAATTAAAATTATTTTTCCGAGCCGTTGTCGTCGTTCTTCTTTACGTCAATTCTGCCGTAGAGGAAGCCGCTGTTGTAATCGGACTTCGGCTTGGACGGTGCGGTGTTTTCAGACTCATATCTGTTGTAGCTGCTTCTGCTGTAGCCGCCGTCCTGATTGTCGCGGTAATTATTCTTGCGATAGCCGCCCTTGTTGTAGCCGCCCTTGTTGTAGCCGCCGCGATTGTTAGAACTGCGGTTGTAGCGGCCGCCTTTGTTGTAACCGCCCTTGTTATAGCCGCCGCGACCGCCCTTATTGTAACCGCCGCGTCTGTTGTTGTTAGTGTTGAGCTTGGCATACTTTGCGGGAATTCCGTCGCCGCCCTCGTCCAGACCTTCGGGACCGATAACGACATGTCTCTTCTCGTTCTCGCCCACCGACCAGCTTGTAACGCCGTCGATAGCCTGAACTGCGGTGTGAATGATGCTGCGCTCGTAGGGGCTCATAGGCTCGAGAGCGATATTCTTCTGGAGCTTAGTTGCCTTGTATGCAGTCTTGGAAGCGACGATTTCGAGAGTTTTTTCGCGCTTCTCTCTGAAATTCTTTACATTGAGAGAAATCTTGAAGTAATCTTCGCAGACATTGTTTGCCGCGAGGCTGACCAGATATTGAAGTGATGTCAATGTCTCGCCGCGTCTGCCGATGACCACGCCCATATCCTCGTCGTTGCCGTTGATGTTGAGGATAGTGCGTTCTTCGGTGACTTCCTCGGTGATTTCGAGATCTCTCACGCCCATACTCTCGAGTATCTCTGTGAGATATTTTATAGCGACCTCTGTGGGCGAATCCTTGACGTATACTCTGACCTTTGCGGGTGCTCCGCCGAACAGACCGAACTTCTTCGGCTGGGGCATTTCAAGCACGTCGTATTCAACAACATCTCTGTCTACATCGAGTTCGGCGCAGCCGTTTTCTACAGCTTCTTCGATAGTTGCACCGGTAATAATAATTTCCTTCATTTCAGAAACTTCCTTTCAATGCGTAATTCTTACTTCTTATTTCTTTTTCTTGCCCTGATAATCGGCAGATGAATTTTTCTTTGCGCCCGATGCCGAGGAGGACTTTTTCTTCTTGGAAGACGACTTCTTCTTTTCAGATGCAGGCTTGCTGCTCTCTGCGGCGGGCAATTCATAGTTCGGGGCGAACTTTCTCGCACCCTTTGCGGCATTAACCGCGCGGATTATTTCAGCCTCTTCGAGCTTTATCTTAGCTGCGCGCTGAGCCTCTGACTTCGCATTCAGGATAGCCGCGTTGTAGAATTTCTGCACAATAACAGTCTGGAAAGGAGCGATAATGCTGGTGCAGGACCAGTAGAGAGCCATAGCTGACGGAACTGTAAACGAGATCCATGCGGACATAAGACCCATCATAATGCCCATCATATTCGGGCTGCAGCCGCCTGCAGCCGCCTGAGCGCTCATGCCTGTGAGCTTGTTGGAGAGATACATACCGCCCGCGCTGGCGATAAACACGACTACTGTAAGGATAAGTGCGGGATTCCAGAATTCCGCGACCGAGAGCAGGTCGATGCCGAGGAAATTAAAGTTACGGCTGACCGCTTCGATAGGCTGGAGCGCGTTGATTTCCGCCTGAGTAAAGCCGTATTTTGCATAGCCGCCGTTTTCAACTATATTGCGGACTGCTTCGATGACATTGATCTGAGAATAATAAGCGCTTGTGGTGGAAGTGTAGACATCTGCAAGCGACTTCACGCGCTCAATAGCTGTCCCGAGCACTCCCTCAGTGATATTGAGGTGAAGTGTGCAGGTGAGCGGCATACAGATCGCGCGGTAAAGACCGTAGAAAAGCGGGAGCTGAATGAGCATCGGCAGACAGCCGGATGTGGGGCTTGCACCCTCGCGCTCGTAAAGCTTCTGTACCTCTTCGTTGTATTTCACCTTGTCGTTGCCGTACTTGTCCTGAATTTCCTTCATCTTCGGCTGTAATCTCTGCATATTTGCCGAAGTTTTCTGCTGTTTGATAGTCAGCGGGAACATGAGCAGACGGGTGAAAATGGTGAAGACAATGATAGCTACACCGAAATTGCCGAATATGTTGTTGAAGAACATGAGCACATATCCGAAAATTTCACCGATAAAATTAAAAATTGCATCCATATTTTTTTGCTTCCTCCGTTTCGGATAAAAAATAAATGAAAAATATTTCAAAGCAGAATGATCATACGCGCAGGAGTAGTTTTTCGGCGGGCGAACTAATTTACTAACGCCGCCGCAAGTGGGAAGCACAATTATTCATCTGCTGATTTTTTCGGTTTCTTCGGTTCTTTCTGTTTTTTCTCCGGCACAGGGTCGTAACCCCCCGGATTAAACGGATTACATCTGAGAATCCGCCATATCCCCAAAGCAGTACCCTTTATCACACCAAAACGCTCGATCGCCGTATAGGTATACTGCGAGCAGGTCGGATGAAACCTGCACTGCGGCGGCGTATTGGCTGAAATATATTTCTGATAAACACGAATAAGCCAAAGAAAAGCACGCTTCAATTAAGAACACCTGCCTCCTTCAGCTGTTTTCTCATCACAACGGCTATCTCGGTGCTTTTTTTATACACCGTGGCCGTGCGGGCTACAAATATTATATCCCAGTTGCCCCTGACCTCGGGATACATCGAGCGGAATGCCTCGCGGATAACTCTGCGGGCGCGGTTTCTGGCGACAGCCTTGCCGATTTTTTTGCCGGATGTAATGCCGACCTTAACTCCGCCGTATTTCTTTTTGAAACAATACACGACCAGATACGGTGAAACAAAGCTCCGTCCCTTGTGATAAGCGCGGCGAAATTCATAATTTTGCTTGATAACCGCATATTTAGCCATAATATGACCATCCCCTGCCTGAAATATCGCGCAGACTGCAACATAACGCGTTAAAGCGTCACATTGCAGTGCGCAAACTTACGGCATAATTTTTTAATTCATTTATTCGGGAGGTTCAAACAAAACACCACGAGCGGCATTCTATTAAAAACAAAGGCCACTTGAAATAAGCGGCCCTGCAATGAACATCACCCGAATAAAAATCCAATGACACTGTATTAAATTAATATGTGAGTGTCTTTCTGCCCTTTGCTCTGCGTCTTGCAAGAACCTTGCGGCCGTTCTTTGTAGCCATTCTCTTGCGGAAGCCGTGCTCGACCTTTCTCTGACGCTTCTTAGGCTGATATGTTCTAAACATGTGCGTTACCCCCCTTTCAGGATTCAAAGACGTTCTCCGCCGGTAAGCCGCCGGAGTAGAAGATTTTTGGACATCGGCTGTATGACATAAGATAGTCCGACAGCGTAAAATCCAAAAACATACTAATGTATTATAGCCCATAAATGCGGCGATTGTCAATATCTAATTTGTCTTAAAACGCCGGATTTTTTTAAATTTTTTTCGATAACAGCGGGTTGATTTTCAACAGGTGGTGCAAAACACGGTTGAATACCACAAAATACAATGTTCAAAAAGTAAAAGTCAACAAAAAATAATGTCGAGTTAAGTGCATTTTTTCATCTAATAACTTATTGTAATTAACAATGGTATATGAGTTTTGCACAAAAGTTTAATTTACATTTCTAAATTTTCCTCTATCAAATGCTATTGTATCATTAAAATCATAATGCTATAATATTCGGGTGAGGTTTGATTAGGGCATATCTGCGCTCTTTTGTCCGCGCCGCCTGTCATTCCTGATATACAAGATTTCTGTCAGATAGGCAAATGCCTGTCTGCGCACATAAATAATCCGCCTTAAAGAAAGGATAAAACTTAAGTCATGGAAATCAATCAACTTTGGGACAGCGTTTGTGAAAAGCTGAAGGACCAGGTAAACGACATCATATATAATGTATGGATCGCCCCCCTGGAGCCGCGCGACCTCGTCAACGGCAACGAAATGATAGTGGCAGCACCCTCTCCGCTGCACAGAAACGTGCTCATGGACAAGCACATCAGCACCAAGATAGAAACCGCACTTTACAACACCATCGGCTTTGAGGTCAAGCTGAAAATATTGGTAAACGGCGAGGAAGTCCGCACCGAATCTAAGCCGCAGGAGCAGCCGAGCTGGCGTGACGAAGTCCGCGAGTACGAAAACAAGCTCTCAGCCTCCCGCGAGCCTGAGCAGTATTCCACTCCCGCACCTCAGCCTGAGCTTGCCGCACCCCAGCAGTCCGCAGCTTCATCCGAGCCGCAGGGTAGCATGTATTCCTCGGTAGACGAGTCCTATTATGAATACACCTTCGACACCTTTATCGTAGGCTCTTCCAACAGATTTGCCCACGCAGCCAGCGTTGCCGTGGCGGAAAATCCCGGCGGAGCTTATAACCCGCTCTTCATTTACGGTCCTTCGGGCATGGGCAAAACTCACTTGCTCTTCGCCATTCAGAATGCCGTGCTGAAAAAATACCCCGACAAAAAGGTTAAATACATCAAGGGCGACCAGTTCACTAACGAGCTTATCGAAGCTATCGGAAAGGGTAAGCAGAACGAATTCCATCAGAAATACCGCTACATAGACGTTCTGATGGTGGATGACGTGCAGTTTATCGGCGGTAAGGATCAGACTCAGGAGGAGTTCTTCCATACCTTTAACACACTGCATCAGGAGCACAAGCAGATCGTGCTCACCAGTGACCGTCCTCCAAAGGAGATCCAGACGCTGGAAAACCGTCTGCGCTCCCGTTTTGAGATGGGTCTGCTCGCCGACATTCAGCCTCCGGAGTATGAGACAAGGATCGCCATTATCAAGCGCAAGGCAAAGCAGTGTAATATGGAAATAAGCGATGACATTGCGGAGTTCATTGCCGAGCGCCTGAAGTCCAATATCCGTCAGCTTGAGGGCGTGGTAAAGCGCATCAATGCGACTTATCAGCTTGAGAAAGAGCCGCCGTCGATAACAATGGCGCAGAATGCTATCCGCGACGTTATCAATGACATTCAGCCGACACCAATCACGATCGAGCGTATCATTGAGGAGGTCGCAAGAACCTTCGAGGTGACATCTGAGGATATCAAATCGCCCAAGCGCGCGTCGCAGATCTCGCAGGCGAGACAGGTCGCGATGTATGTGGTGCGTGAGGTAACGAGCCTTTCGTATGAGGAGATCGGTAAGGAATTCGGAAGAGACCACTCGACAGCGATATACGCTGTGCAGCAGGTGGAGCGTAATATGAAGAATAGACCGGATTTCAAGAATATGGTCAATGATTTGATTAAGAACATAAAGGTTTCGGCACAGTAAGACTCAGTAACAATGGGTTTCCAAAGGGGCAAGGCTCCTTTGGCGG
>JBGUUF010000096.1:0-4382 GCA_045133435.1 Acutalibacteraceae bacterium | reverse complement strand
TGAAGAACCGCTTCGCTAAAACCACCATTTACGGCAAGAAAAAGTGCCGCGACTGTTGGGCAAGATTCTATTGCAGCGGTGGTTGCAATGCCATTAATTTCCAGAAGAACGGCAATATCCTCGAGCCGTACTCGCTCTATTGCGAAATGGAGAAGAAGCGTCTGGAATGCGCGATAATGATGCAGGCGGCTCTTGCGGAAGAATAAAAACAGCTATCCAAAATAGAAACTAACGAGAAAATCAAAGATTTTCAACCAACGCACCTTTATCCATGCAGATAAAGGTGCGTTTTCTGTTGCAGTTCAGAGATTTTGTGATATAATGTATGTAAAAATTCAAAGGAGTGTCGATATGTTCAAATCAAAATTTTGTGAGGTCAGCTACAACGAGCAGTACAATGTTGTGTTTGTGAAATGGAAAGAGTTTTGCAGGATGGAGGATTACAGGGAGCCACTCAGATATGCCCTGCAAATAATCGACAGCCATGACGGATGCAATTATGTGGCTGACACCAGAGACGGATTTGAAAATGATCCTGAAGACACAAAGTGGGTGGCGGAATATTTTATGCCGGAGGCGGTAAAAGCGGGGTGCAAGTACATTTTCTTCATTATTGATAAGGAGAACAGGCTTGAAGATGAATTGAAACGGCAGGAGGACGATTCTTCGGATAAAATCTCTTTCAAATATATCTATGATTTGTCTGAATTAAATGAATTTATGAATTAATTTTTTTGGTGAAGCAGATATGAAATATTTTTATGTTGCAAATTTAGCATTTCTGGCATATATTGCTTTGATTTATATGATGTTTCGCTGTGGGATGAATGATTATTTTCGCTTGCAGAGAATCAGCAAGACAAAAATCAGAAAAAGCAAAAAAGGAAAAAAGAATTATTGGTGGTATGAACAACTGCACGAAGAATACGGCTTTGATAAATTCTATTATCTCAATAAGATGTTTACTATAACTTATTTGTTGGCTTTAATTTTAAATATATTTTTCGGTTGGCTCAAAATTTTCAGCATACCCGTGGGTATCCTTGTCTCATTATGCTCGATTTGCTCCGCAATAATGTTTTACTCTTCTTCAATTCAAATTAACAGAAGAAAATATGGGAAAAGCATCATGCTTTTTCTGCGTGAATTCGCAAACTCGATTATAGACATTCTTATGGCATTTTATTTATTGTTAATAGCTTTCCGTGAAATCAAATTACTTAACGGTATTTGGCATTTTATAAAATAATTTTTTATTTTTCAAGGAGCGAATTTCTATGGCTAAAAACAAAGAGGTCAAGACCAACGCAATGCGAATTCTTGACAGCATGAAGATCAATTACGAAACCAAAACATACGAGTGCAAGGAGTTTATCGACGGCATACACATCGCCGACATTCTCGGACTTCCGCACGAGATAGTTTACAAGACATTAGTCGCGCAGGGTGCGAGCAAGCAGTATTTTGTGTTCGTCCTGCCCATTGCTGAGGAGCTTGACATGAAGGCGGCGGCTCGGTCGGTTGGCGAAAAGTCGGTGGCAATGCTGCACGTCAAGGACATCAACGCAGTCACAGGCTACATTCGCGGCGGATGCACGGCCATCGGCATGAAAAAGCAGTATGTCACCCGCATAGATTCCTCCGCGCAGTCGCTGGAATATATGATAGTCAGCGGTGGCAAGCTGGGCGTTCAGCTCAAGCTAAAACCTGATGATCTGCGCGCTGCATGCGGCGGTGAATTTGACGATATAATCAAACACTGACATTATTGTTTATCATTGCGTAAAACTGAATAGTTTTTCGGTATTTGTTAATAAATAATCCATAAATCCTCTAATTGACATTTGCACAAGCAAAGTCTATAATCTACCTTGCAGAATGGGTGGAAATCGGTAAATTTCTTACCCGTTTATTTAATGTTATCACGGCATTATTTTTGAGAAAGCAGAGGTAGTATATTTATGGACGGTTATGTATTTTTACTTGACTTGGCGCTGATACTCCTGAGCACCAAGGTGTTCGGACTTCTCACCAAGAAATTTCAGATGCCGCAGGTCGTGGGCGCATTGGTCGCAGGCTTGCTGCTCGGTCCGGTAATGCTCGGACTTATCAGAGAAACGGAATTTATCACTGACTGCGCGGAGATAGGTGTTGTCGTGCTGATGTTCTGTGCGGGTATGGAAACAGATGTCAATGAACTCAAGCGCACGGGCAAATCCTCATTTATTATCGCGCTGATGGGCGTTATCGTGCCGCTTATAGGCGGCTTCGGTGTGGCATGGATATTCAATCGCCCGTCGCTTATAGCCACGGAAGAGGGGCTTTGCAGCACATTTTTGCAGAATATTTTCGTGGGTGTCATCCTCACCGCAACATCGGTCAGCATCACGGTCGAAACCCTGCGCGAGCTGGGCAAGCTGAAAACCTCGTCGGGCAATGCTATCCTCGGCGCGGCTATCATTGACGACATACTCGGCATCATTGCGCTCACCATAATCACGAGCCTTGCCGATACATCGGTGAATGTATTCATCGTTCTGCTCAAGATCCTCGGCTTCTTTGCTTTCGCAGGTGTAGCCGGATTTGCCTATTATAAATTCTACAAGCGTATGTGCAAGCACGACATCGTAGACAAGCACAGACATGCTATAATTTCGTTCGTGTTCTGTCTGCTCATGTCCTACATAGCTGAGGTAGCATTCGGTGTTGCCGACATTACAGGCGCATTCGTCGCCGGTCTGGTGATCTCCTGCACACACCGCTCATCATATCTTGCATCCAAATTCGACGTTCTTTCCTACCTCTTCCTCTCCCCCATATTCTTCGCAAGCATCGGTCTTAAAGTCGAGCTGCCCAAGATGAACGCCGCTATCATCGGCTTTGCGCTGTGCCTTACAGTGGTAGCTGTTCTCTCAAAAGTCATCGGCTGCGGTTTGGGCGCAAAGATGTGCAAATACAAAAACAGCCAGTGCATGAAGATAGGCGTGGGTATGATCTCCCGCGGCGAGGTAGCGCTTATCGTCGCAAGCAAGGGCGCGGCTGTGGGTCTGCTCGGCTCAAACTTCCTCGGTCCGATCGTAATTGTGGTTGTCATCACTACGATCATCACTCCTATCCTGCTCAAGATAGTTTACAAAGAAAAATACGGCGCGACTGTATTTAATGAAAATGCTTTGGCAAACAGCTATGACGAAGTGAACCAAATGCGCGAGGAATCCGAAGAAGCTCACAAGCTTACTAAATAAATTACATAATAAAAAAACGTTCCGACAGTAGCTTACTGCCGGAACGTTTTTTATTTGAAATTATGCGTTGAATCGGTCGAGCCATGCCTCGGCAAGCTCCAGCGCATCGGTAAACGAGCTTTTTTCACTGGATTTGTGAATCTTGCCTCTGCCCTTTATATCAGGGTCGGTAAACAGCAGGTTGATTTCAAATTTAGTGCCTACATCTACATCATTCACCTTTTTGGTGTCGATTTCCTTCATAAGAATGATGTATTTATCAGTCATATTGCCAAAGTAAATTTCATTGCCGCAGCGCACCAGCGGTCGGCCTTTATAGCAAAGATAATTATTCAAAACAGCTACCTCCTGAAAAAATTATTTAAGTTCTGAGTTATGCGAAATTGACAACGCTTCGCACAGAAATACAAAAATTATTATATCACAAATGAAATAAAAAGTAAATAGAACATGCGCGAAAATTTGAACAAATTGCGAGACGGATTTTTGGAGACAAAAATATCGGCAGCTTAACATTACCGAAAAGCCGCCGATAATATCATACCAGGCGATTTGTCAATGTGACTTATGAGAAACTTGAAGTTATCTATTTCTTTTTTATTTCAAGTATCCGTATACTCATAGCCATGATGACTGTCACGATCATCTTATCTATAACCTCATTTTACCCGAAATAAACTGTAGTCATGTATGTCTTGGCTGAGGAAAAACACCGCAAAACATACATGACTCTAATTCTTATTCTTCATCAAGATAAGACTTCACAAGCTCGCGCAGTAAATCATCCCTGTCTATCTTGCGGATAATACTGCGGGCATTAGCGTGAGTGGTAATATATGTCGGGTCCTCAGAAAGAAGGTATCCGACTATCTGGTTTACCGGATTATAACCTTTTTCTTTGAGTGCATCATATACGATTTTAAGAAGGATCTTCATTTCTTCAGCGTGGTCCTGCTCGATCGAGAATGTCATAGTTTCATTCATAGGTAAACACCTCCATACACAAGTATTTTACATCAATTCCACAAAGTAATCAAGATAATTTTGTAAAAAATCCAAAATAAAATAATATTTTTATTTTAACATCACATGCCACGCGGAAATTCGCTTTTTTTCACATATATTCAGCACAAATTC
>JBGUUF010000095.1:0-4464 GCA_045133435.1 Acutalibacteraceae bacterium | reverse complement strand
TACTCACCCCACCACAGGCGGCGTTAGTGCGAGCTTCGCAACACTGGGCGACATCACTCTCGCTGAGCCGAATGCGCTGATCGGTTTTGCAGGTCCGCGAGTAATCGAGCAAACTATCGGTCAGAAGCTTCCCGCAGGCTTTCAGCGATCGGAATATCTTGAGGAGCATGGATTTGTTGACCACATAGTGCCAAGAAGCGAAATGCGCGACACGCTTGCGCTTCTGCTGAGAATGCATGTGAAAGGCGGTGGGGCAAATGCTTAAAGATTTGGAAATGAAGCTGGAGGCGATGGAAAATGAAATTGCCGAGTTGGAAAAAAACGGCGATGATTCCATTAATGCCGTCCGCATCGACCAGATAAAGCGCAATATGGATGAGCTTCTGAGCATGTGCGAAAATCTTTCCGCGTCCGACAAGGTATATCTTTCGCGTCATCCAAAGCGCCCGAATATTGATGAGATAATCGACGCCCTGTTTGAGGACTTCTTCGAGATAAAGGGCGACCACCTCTGCAAAGAGGACGCGAGTATTCTCGGCGGCATCGCATTTTTCCACGGCACTCCCGTGACCGTTATCGGACACAAAAAGGGTCGCAGTCTTGAGGAAAACATGCAGTGCAATTTCGGCATGACCTCGCCCGAGGGCTACCGCAAATCGCTCCGTCTGATGAAGCAGGCGGAAAAGTTCGGTCGCCCGATAATTACATTCATCAACACCCCCGGCGCGTATCCCGGCATTGAAGCCGAGGCGCACGGTCAAAGCGAGGCTATCGCCCGCAACATAGCCGAAATGAGCACGCTGAAGGTTCCCGTGATCGCCGTTATCACAGGCGAAGGCAGCAGCGGCGGCGCATTGGCACTCGGCGTGGCGGATTCGGTGCTCATGCTCGAGCACGCAGTTTATTCCATCCTCTCGCCCGAAGGATTCGCGGCGATTTTGTGGAAGGATTCCTCCCGCAGCAGCGAAGCCTGCGATATAATGAAGATAACAGCGCAGGATCTGCTCGAATTCGGCATAATTGACGGTATAATTCCTGAACCGCTCGGCGGTGCTCAGAGAAACCCGCAGGCAGTGTTTGATGAGATCGACAAAGCACTTGTAAACGCCCTTGCACAGCTTGACGGAATGAGCGGCACGGAGCTTGCAGCGCATAAATACGATAAATTCCGCACGATTGGTGAGGCATATTACAGTAACACTGCGGAAAATAAAAAGGAGACAGTATGAAAGGCTTGAAAATAGTATCGACAGGAAGCTGTCATCCCCAAAATGCTGTCAGCAATGACAAATTGAGCGAAACGGTTGATACCAGCGACGAGTGGATATCCACCCGCACAGGTATACGGCAGAGATATTTCAGCGAGGGCGAAACAAATGTTGACTTGGCATCAAATGCCGCGAAACAGGCTCTCGAACGCGCAGGAATTTCCGTTGAGGAAATAGGCGCATGCGTGGTGGCGACATTTACGCCCGACAATCTGACCCCCTCGGTGGCATGCATGGTTCAAAACAGGCTCGGACTGCCGAAGGACGCGTTTTGCTTTGACATAAACGCCGCATGCTCGGGGTTCATTTACGCGCTGAATGTCGCGTACGGAATTCTCATGCAGGGCGGCAAGAAATATGCGCTTGTGATAGGCAGTGAGGTCATCTCCCGCGTGCTGGATTTTGCCGACAGAAGCACCTGCGTGCTGTTTGGCGACGGAGCGGGCGCGGCTGTTGTGACGCTGAGTGAAAATTCCGCCTATGAATTCACCTGCGGCGCAGACGGTAACGACGCGATCTTGAACTGCAAAACAAGCGGCGGCTTACAGATGGACGGGCGCGAGGTGTTTAAATTTGCTGTGGGAATTATTCCCGAGTGCATTAATACATTGCTTGAAAAGTCGCAGCTTGCGCTTGATGATATAGATTATGTTGTCTGCCATCAGGCAAACGAGAGAATTATCTCACACGTTGTCAAGAAAATGAAGGCCCCGTCGGAGAAATTCTTTATGAATTTGCAGAAATACGGAAACACCTCTGCGGCGAGCATCCCGCTGGCACTTGACGAAATGGCAAGCGGCGGTCTGCTCAAGGAGGGCATGAAGATTATCTGTGTCGGATTCGGTTCGGGTCTGACTTGGGGCGGCATTCTGCTGGAAATGTAATTGTTTGATATAGAAGTTATGATATGCAACTGAAAGGATGGTTTTAAAATGAAACTGAACGAAATGCTTGGAACTGAATTTCCGTTTATACAGGGCGGCATGGCTAACATCGCAACAGGCGAATTTGCTGCGGCTGTCTCCAATGCAGGCGGCTTCGGACTTATCGGAGCGGGCGGCATGAACGCAGAGATGCTTGAAGAAAACATCAAAATATGCCGCAGCCTTACCGACAAGCCGTTCGGCGTGAATATAATGCTGATGAATCCCGACGCTGACAAAATGGCTGAGATCGTGGTTCGCGAGAATGTTCAGGTGGTCACAACAGGCGCAGGCAATCCCGCGAAGTACATGAAGATGTGGCTTGAAGCCGGCATTAAGGTCATCCCGGTTGTCGCAGCGGTCATCATGGCTCGCAAAATGGAGCAGTGCGGCGCATATGCAGTTATCGCAGAGGGTACAGAGAGCGGCGGTCATGTCGGCGAGCTGACCACAATGGCGCTCGTTCCGCAGGTGGTTGACGCTGTCAACATCCCAGTGATCGCGGCAGGCGGCATTGCAGACGGCAGACAGCTCGCCGCAGCATATGCACTCGGCGCATGCGGTGTTCAGCTCGGCACATGCCTGCTGGCGTCAGAAGAATGCCCGATCCATGAAAATTACAAGCAGGCAGTTCTCAAGGCAAAAGATTCCGATACCGTTGTAACAGGTAGAATCGGCGGCACTCCCGTCAGAATCCTCAAGAACAAAATGGCACGCGAATATGTCCGCAGAGAAAAAGAGGGTGCGGATAAGATGGAGCTTGAGAAGTACACTCTCGGCTCACTTCGCAGAGCAGTATTTGAGGGCGACACCGACACAGGCTCGCTCATGGCAGGTCAGGTTGCCGGCATGCTCAAAGAAATCAAACCCCTCCGCACAATTTTTGAGGAGCTGGATTCATCTGCAAAGGCGGTTATCGGTTCACTCAACTAAAGGAGCTTAACCGAAATGATAAAAATTAAAGACAAATATCTGGAAATCCCGCTGATTCAAGGCGGTATGGGCATCGGTGTGTCTATGGGCAATCTCGCGGGTCATGTTGCGGCATGCGGCGGCATGGGCGTTATCAGCACAGCCAATGCGGGATTTGCCTGTCCCGACTTCTGGCGCAATGCGGCGGAGGATAATCTTAATTCACTCCGCGAGCAGATCGAAAAGGCGAAGAAAATCGCTGCAGGTGCGGGCATGGTTGCAATAAATGCAATGGTCGCGACTACCCAGTGGTTCGATGCGATAAAGACCGCCGTAGAATGCGGCATTGACGCTGTAATTTCGGGAGCGGGACTTCCGCTGACTCTGCCCGAGCTGACCAAAGGCACAAATACAGCCGCCGCACCGATAGTTTCGAGCGGCAGAGCGGCAAAGGTGATTTGCCGCACGTGGGACAAACGCTACGGAGTGGCACCCGATTTTGTGGTCATCGAGGGAAGCAAGGCGGGCGGACATCTGGGCTTTGACCGCGATGATTTATTGAATGGCACCACCCAGACGCTGGAGGAAATATTGCCCGACGTGAAGGCAGAAATCGCGCCGTATGAGGAAAAATACGGCAGGGAGATTCCGATATTTGTCGCGGGCGGAATATACACAGGCGAGGAGATCGCGCATTTCACCAAGCTGGGCGCGACAGGCGTGCAGATGGCGACAAGATTTATCGCTACCCATGAATGTGACGCAAGCGATGAATTCAAGCGCATTTTGCTGAACGCCAGGAAAGAGGATATTATGATAGTGCAAAGCCCCGTCGGTATGCCGGGTCGCGCACTTAACACTCCTCTCATGCAAAGGCTGTCAAAGGACGGCAGTATTCCGCACCCGAAATGTGCCGGATGTATCAAAACCTGCAAGCCCAAAGAAACGCCGTATTGCATTACCAACGCGCTGATTCAAGCAGTCAACGGCAATTACGAGGAAGGACTTTTCTTCTGTGGAAGCGAGGTCTGGCGGCTTGATAAGATCGTGCATGTGAAAGATTTAATAGACGAGTTGATGACAGATTGGAGAGCCAATATATGAATATAGCATTTATATACGCGGGTCAGGGCAGTCAGAAGGTCGGCATGGGCAAGGATTTCTATGAAGAATATCCTTCCTTCCGTGAGACTTTCGACAATGCTCCTGTCGATTTCGATTTGAAGGCGCTTTGCTTCGACGGTCCCGAGGAGCAGTTGTCTCAGACACAGTACACACAGCCCTGCATGGTAGCATTCGCGGCGGCTGTCACAGATATACTCAAGGCAGAGGGCATTGAGCCGAAAATGGCGGCAGGTCTG
>JBGUUF010000094.1:0-5707 GCA_045133435.1 Acutalibacteraceae bacterium | reverse complement strand
AATATCGAAGGCGAAACATTAGTTTATCATGCCGGGAAGGTAGAAAATTACACATCGGTAATGGTCCTTTTACCCGAACAAAATGCAGGAGTTGTCATGCTGTTTAACTCCATGGATTTCTTGGTCGGACAAGGAAT
Organism: Acutalibacteraceae bacterium; assembly: GCA_045133435.1. Lineage (GTDB taxonomy): Bacteria > Bacillota > Clostridia > Oscillospirales > Acutalibacteraceae > RUG762. The sequence goes on along the minus strand of JBGUUF010000094.1, from coordinate 5,570 downwards.
GATTGAACAGATAGAAGAGGGCGTTATATCTATTCTCAGAGGAAATAACCCTGAATATTTAAGCAACAATCAATATATTATTCAGCATATTTTAATTGATGCAATATACTGTTTGATGTTGTTTTTAACCATTTTGCCGATTATAGTATTTTTTAAGAACAGACGTAAAAATACCGAATACAAATTCACTTCTTTGTCTTTAATTTTAAACATTATTTTACATGCCATTTTACCTGTTATACTTGTTTCAATTCTTCCTATTATGGGAATGCCATTATTCGTTATAAAAGGATTTGTTCCCGACTTATATATTGTACTGATAGCATCGACAGGTATATTATTCTGTGGAGGAATTATAAAAACAGCCTATTTTTTAAATTGTCAACGCATAAAAAAACAAACCAAACCACAAGGAGGAAACAACTTTGTATAAATTAATCAAGCAAGAAGGACGCGCTCGTCTGGGCGATTTTGAAACTGTGCACGGCACTGTTCACATGCCCGCATTTATGAATGTTGCCACTACGGGAGCGATTCGCGGTGCTGTATCTGCATTTGACCTCAAAGACCTGCACTGTCAGGTTCAGCTCTGCAACACCTACCACATGCATCTTCGCCCGGGAGACGAAAACGTGCACACCCTCGGCGGTCTGCACAAATTCACGGGTTGGGACGGCCCTATCCTCACCGACAGCGGAGGATTTCAGGTGTTCTCCCTCTCCAAGCTCCGCAAAATTACCGAGGAGGGCGTGCATTTCCGCTCGCACATCGACGGTCACAGAATATTCATGGGGCCGGAGGAGAGTATGCAGATCCAGTCCAACCTCGCCTCGACCATCGCAATGGCATTCGACGAGTGCATAGAGAACCCCTCACCCTACGATTACGTCAGAAAAAGCTGCGACCGCACGGTTCGCTGGCTCAAACGCTGCAAGGCTGAGATGGACAGGCTGAATTCTCTGGACACCACCATAAACAAGCATCAAATGCTCTTCGGCATAAATCAAGGCGGCACCTATAAGGACATCCGAGTGGAGAATATGCAGGAGATCGCGCCGATGGGTCTTGACGGCTATGCTATCGGCGGTTTGGCGGTCGGTGAGCCTGCCGAGGTCATGTATGAGATAATCGACGCGGTCGAGCCGTTCATGCCCACCGACAAGCCACGCTATCTCATGGGTGTGGGCACACCTCTTAATATTCTCGAAGCCGTGCACCTTGGCGTTGACCTCTTCGACTGCGTCATGCCCAGCCGCAACGCCCGCCACGGTCACATCTTCACCTCCGAGGGCATAATCAACATGAACAATGCCAAATACAAGCTCGACGAGCGCCCGCTTGACGAGCACTGCGACTGCCCCGCCTGTCAGAAGCACTCACGCGCATACATCCACCACCTCTTCAAGGCCGGCGAGATGCTTGCGATGCGTCTTTGCGTAATGCACAATCTGCATTTCTACAACACACTCATGGAGAATATCCGCGCGGCTCTCACTGAGGGCAGATTCGAGGAATTCTATCAGGAGCAGAGACAGATCCTCGGCAGAAGAATATAAAGAATCAACCCCGCAGGTACCCTTCTGATGTTTCAGAAGAAGTATCTGCGGGGTTATTTATTCAAAGGTTATTACAATTTATATTATTGTGCGTCTTCTGCCTCTTGGCGCTTTTTCTTATAAGCGATCACGCATGCCATAGTGCCGAGAGATACTGCCGCCGCTGCAACATAGGGAACTGCATTGAAATCGTCACCTGTGCCGGGATTACCTGTAGTTGTACCGCCGTTTCCGCTACTGCTTCCAAAAACAGCGTACAACATGATATTGTCAATATAGCCGTATTCATTCACAGTTACCGGAACCTTGTCGCCCGACTTATAGGTTTTGCCGCTTCCGTCGGATTTGGTATTCCAGCCCTTGAAGGTCATACCCTCCATCTTAGGAACATCGCTCGGAACAGTGATGCTCTGGGCTGTCGGAAGTGTGTACTCGCCTGTATCACTGTTGTAAACAGCATTGACCTTAACCTGAACCGTCTTAAATTCATCAAAGCTGGTCGAAGCAGCATCGGTAGGCTGAACAAGTATCATATTTACTGTCTCTTCTACAGCCAACGTGCTCTTCTCCCACACTGCATAGAATTCAAACACAGTGCCGTCGGTGAGCCTTGAAGCGTCCGTAACAGTGATCTTGTCGCCCGGCTGATAAACAGTGCCATCCGTCACATCTCTCCAACCCTTGAAGGTATTTTCATCATTTGTGATGGCGGCGGGAACCTCTACTTCATAGCTTGTGGCATCTTGGGCTATCTCATCAGTCTTGACGATGGTCCAGCTAAGACCGTCAAAACAAGCTGTCTTGATAGTGTTGGTATCCTTGGCTTCCTTAGTGTAGAGAGCATACAAGACGTAATATGCACCGTCATAGGGCATTTCTTCACCCGGCTGGTACACCCCTTGGTCACCATAGGGATCAACACCCCATCCCGAGAAGACATAGCCGTCTCTGGAGGGTGCAAGGGACGCACTGGGAGCCTTCAGCTCAGCGCCGCTGTCATATACCGTATAATTTCTGTCACCTGTCGTAACCTGACCCGAAACATTCTGAACGTCTTGACCAATGTATTTTAAATACACTCCCCATTCAGACTGATAAGCATCATTATCGTATTTATCGGTCACCTGTTGGATATATATCGTGCATTTCTCATTGAAGGCGAATGTCTCGCTTTCCCAGACAGCATAGAACGAAATGTAGGTGCAATCCGAATCGGAAAGCTTCATCTCAAATTCTTCGCCGGGCTGCAGCTCAACCTCACTGCCATCGTCATCATATACGACCCATCCGAGGAAAGTATTTGAGCTGTTTGTAAGTGCGGCAGGTGCCTTTGTCTTGTAAGACTTGATACTGCTGTCAGTAATGGTACTTGTTTCAACCGTGGTACAATTGAAACCGTCATAGTAATCTACGACCACAGTTCTCGGACCTACATAATTAAATCTCGGATACAGATAGAATGAATTTGAGGTCACAGGAACTGAGTCACCAGGCTGATAAATAGTATCGTTTGAATTGCAATACCAGCCGGCGAATTCGTAATTTTCGGCATTATCACCGTAGAAGTCTTCCACCACAGAATCAGCCGGCACATAATCGGTAGGGATCTGAATGTTTACCGCATAACCGTCCTCCAGCATTGCATCCTCACAGGGGAGCTGCTCTGATTTCACATCCGCCAGATCACAGTTATTGAACTTGAGAGTTCTCTGCACATAGTCGTCGTCTGCATTATCTGTTGTCCCGTTGTCGGAATATCCCGGAATCTGACTGTAATCAGAAGCCGCAAATGCCGAGAACGAAGCCATAGCCGCAGACATCACCAGTGCAGCAGCTATCGCACAGCTCATTATCTTCTTTGATTTCTTTGATTTCATAGAGATTACCTCCCAATATTTTTTATATCGCTCACATCAATTGTAACTTACTGAAATCACGGCAGGTCGTAATTGAAAGAACGTTTAAAACGAGATAATATTATCTCGAATTATTCTTACAGTCGGAAAATACAAAGCCACTTTCATTTTTCGACATAACAAAACATTAATTCTCGTAAAATCGTTTTGTTTGATTGAATTATACTACCGGAAATATAAAAAAGCAAGTATTTTTATAAAAAAACTCAATAAGCTAAATCAACAATATTTCGCGTAATAATTAATGCATATTTTACAAAGAATTTCCTATCTAGAGAAATAATGCGTTGAATTTTTCTTGTTAAGCAAATTTTTTATGCAATATGAGCATCGTACAGTTCTCAACTTTTAAGCTTGTAGCGATACATATTGACTTAAAATCAACCGTGCAATCTCATGTAATAAGTTTATACTGCAAAGTCATATGTTATTCATTTCCAAGTACCATTTTTTTACTGTTTGCCGCTAAATAAATATAAGCCAAAAATTCATCACAAAATAATTTAAAATTTTTCTTGCACTTTTCTGTATTTGTGATATAATGAAATAAATTTTAATTCGGAGGTCAAAAACTATGTCATTAACAGGTTTTGCATTTTTCAACAATGGCGGCACAGATTCCGGCAGCATGTGGTCCATGTTCATCATTTACGGCTTGATCATCGCAGTTTTCTATTTCATCCTCATCAGACCCCAGTCTAAGCAGAAGAAAAAAGAAGACGAGATGAGAAGCAACATCGAAGTCGGTGACACTATCGTTACTATCGGCGGTATCGTCGGCAGAGTTGTCAGCGTTAAGGACGAGGACCTTGTCATCGAGACAGGCGCAGACCGCAACAAGATGAAGATCAAGAAGTGGGCTGTAGGCAGCAACGAGACTCCTCACGAGGCTCCCAAGACAGATGATAAGAAAGACGACGAGAAAAAGAAAAAAGGTCTTTTCGGCTTCCTTAAAAAATAATTTATTGTAGCATATTCTCCCCGGTTGACGAGTATTATTTACTATCAACAACCGGGGGGATTTTTTATGCGTCACACAAAATCAAGAAAGAACAAAAAATGCGGAGGTTCGATATTTCACCTCATCAAGCCCGCACTGCTGGGACTTGCGGCGGCTATCGTCATCGCGATTTTATTCATCGTGCTGTTTGCACTGATATTCGTCATAATGAAGTGCATAGTTTCATCCGCAATCATTCCGCTCTCGCTCTTCGCGATAATAATCGGCTGCTTTGTCGGGGCATTCGTATGCGCATGTATCTCACGCGAACGCGGCTTTATTTACGGACTGCTGATAGGCTTCACCCTGTTTGCCGTGGTGTATGTACTGGGCTTGGCTCTCGGCTCGGACTACTTCGGCACACTGGCGGTCATCAAGCTCATATGTCTGCTCGCTGCCGGTGGATTCGGCGGCTGGTGCGGCTCCAACCGCGCTTATACAAAACGCAGAAGAGCGTGAGATCAATTCATAATGCATAATTATTTGAAATTCAGTTTTCTGCAAACGTCAAACTTCGCGCCACATTTAATTATGAATTGTAATTTATAGGTTGAAATATTCAAAAATGTTTGGTATAATGGTTGTATTCAGTAAATGATTGGAGGTAAAATGCATGGAAAAGCACATCAAGACTCTCAACAAGGCTAACCTGAAAGAGAGCGCTGTTAAGGGCGGCTGCGGTGAATGCCAGGCTTCCTGCCAGTCTGCATGCAAGACTTCCTGCACAGTCGCAAACCAGAAGTGTGAGAAGTAATTTTTGCAGATAATTTTAATTCGGTAAACTCCGAAAAATGAGGACTGTGATTCTGTGGAATTTTATTCCCGTTGCAGTCCCTTATTTTTGCCCGACGGAAGGACTTTTGAAAATGATACATAAATACAGCCTCAACGGCTACAACATTATACTCGACGTTTACAGCGGTGCTGTGCATGTGGTTGACGACCTCACCTATCGTCTGGTGGATTTCACCTCCGACAAAATGACCGACAAGACCCCCGAAGAAGCTTATTCCGCTCTGAGCGAATACAGCCGCGAGGACATCGACTCCGCATACGCCGAGCTCTATGAAGCATTTGACATGGGTCAGCTTCACGCTG
>JBGUUF010000093.1:0-3686 GCA_045133435.1 Acutalibacteraceae bacterium | reverse complement strand
TGATGCGCTTGCCCATCTTCTTGAGGCAGGCGCTCAATTCTTCCACCAGATTCATCTTGATATTGAAGTTGATCGGCAGGTCGGGGTTCTGATGAGCGGGGTTTATCGCCTTGCCAACATAGAAATTGATGTCGGTGGCTTCTTCAAAAAGCAGACGGCATATCTGTGAAGCACCGTCGCGCTTGTAGCTCCATTCGGAATAAGCATCGTTGTCCGCCAGATAGTTGCGGGCATACTCCAGCACCTTATTCATGGTGATAACGCCCTCTGTGACCAAATCAACACCCTCGATTTCGGCAATCGGGGGAATCTGCGGATCGGGGAAATCCAACTTTGGGATAAGCGGTTTGCCCAAATACTGTGCGGCTATAGTCGATGTCGTACCGCCGCAAACGATGTGTTTGCCTTCCTTGGAGAAGAAAAGAGACATCATCTTTGGAGCGTCCTCTCTCTTTGAGGGCGGTCCAAAAAGCAGATTCATCGGCACGCGCTTTCTTATCTTGATAACGCATGCTGTCGTATCATCGTACGGACTGCCACCGTACAATCTGTTGCATTCGTCAAGCAGGATGGTAGTGAGCGTCTTTGCAGTGAAACCGACGCTGTAAAATGTGGACATGTATTCGATTATGTCCTTGCGCTCCCAGCCGAAATTTAGGCTCATTCCCACGCCCGCGTGAATGCAGCCGTCGCTCATCATAATGAAAATATCGTTTTCCTGAAGAGCAATTTTTGAGCTGTATATTTTTTTGCCTTCGATATTCATTTCGGTCTTTGGGAATTCATAGCATTCCCCGTCACGCAACAAAATGGTATCGGGGTTGTCGAACTGAATTATCTCGGCAAACTCGTTTTTGATCAGTCTGATTATGGTGAAGGTCGAATATGCGACTTGACGCACCGAACAAGTGGGCAGTGTCGCCACGACTGTCTCCACCGTATCCTCGACGCTCATACCTGCGGCAGTCATTGTGGAAATTATCTTAGCGGTGAGAGTGGAAAGTATGCTTGCCTTTACCCCGCTCCCCAGACCGTCCGCAAGCACGACGACCGTTGATTCGCCGTCCTCGCACGGAACCACCGCAACATGGTCGCCGCAAAGCTGTTCTCCTTTTTTGATAAGGCTGTTGTAGCCGATGTCAGCACATAAATCATTCATCTCTGATCGACTCCTTCAGCTTACTCAGCGCGACCTTGGTTTCGGCGGCTGTTTCGCCCAAAAGGAAGGCGATTTCTTGAACGATGCGCATCTGCTTGTCAACCACTTCGTCGGCAATTTCCGCCGTTTTGCGGCTGATAGTCTCCCTGCGCTCCTTTACGCCCTCAACATCCGACACATCGCGCATTATGCAAATGAGTAGATGATAGGCTCGGTCGTAAACTATCGTTTCCTCGACATATCGGTTGTAATCTGCGAGATAAACTTTCTTGTCACGGATATTTCTGCCCGTGCTCCGCACAAAAATGAAATCGGCGGGGTCGAGAATTCTAACGACCTGTTCACCTAGAACGTCAGACGTGTTGCGAATATTCATCAAACGTCCCGCAGCGCTGTTGATCTGTTGAACCTCAAGGTCGTCATTGAGCACGATAATGCCGTTGGGCGTATTGTTGATGATCTGGTCGGAGAAGGATTCCGCCTTTTCCTGCAAATACGGCAGACACATGGAAACATCCGCCTTGCCGTAATAAATCGCAATCGCCTTTTCACGGCAACTATTGTAACCGCACGAGCCACAATTGAGCTGATTCTGCGGGTCGATCTTGCCCATTTGCCTGAGAATTTCCTTGATGTCCGCCTCGGTTGGCTGATTCGCATGCAGAGTAATCTGCGGATATTCCTTTCGGATGAGCATTTCCTCAGGCATTCTGACATCGAAATCCTCGCTGCCGGCATAATTCACCGCCGCCAGATAATTCTGCACACGCGAATTGTGGTGCTTCTCCATGACAGGACCGCACACACAGCCGCCCGAGCAGGCATTCATCTCTATAAAGCAGTTTTTGATATTGCCGTTTTCCAAATCGTTAAGTACCGAAATGCAGCTTTCAATGCCGTCCACCGCAATATATTCGTATTCCGGCGCACTGCACTCCATTGTCTTGAGCACGCCGCCGGGAGTCGGAAACAGGCGTGCGCGGCTCTTTTGATTGGAAACCATTGATTTCTCAAGCTCGATGCCCTCGGCAGCAAGCCACTCAGTAAGATTTTCAAAGGTGAGCGACGCGTCCACTATTCCGTGAGAGTGGCGGGCTTCATATTTCTTGGCAACGCAAGGACCGATGAAAACAGTCTTGGCGAATTTATAACGTCTTTTGATGTCAACACAATGCGCAACCATCGGCGTAACTACATCCGCCAGATACTTGGCGCACTTCGGATGATGCTTCTGAATCAGCATATTTACAGACGGACAGCAAGACGAAATTATAACCTCGCCTGTATGCTCAGAAAGCAGCTCGTCGTATTTCTTTTTGACGATAGTCGCACCTATCGCAGTCTCCTCCACGGCAAAAAAACCGAGTTTTTTCAGGGCCTTTTCCATAGATTCGATGCCTACTCCTTCATAATTTGCGACAAAAGACGGAGCAAGGCTGACAACGACAGGGTCCTCACCTCGCAAGAATCCCTTGACGCGCTCGGTGTCATCAATAATTTCCTTTGCATTCTGCGGGCATACAACAAAACAATGTCCGCAGAGAATACACTCATCCTCTACAATTTTTGCCTGATCGCCCGAAAAACTTATAGCTTTAACAGGACAATTTCGGATGCATTTGTAGCAGTTTCGGCAGTTGGATTGCTTTAATTTAAGAATTTCAGACACAATCGCACCCCCGTTACAGATTGCTGAGATGGTTCATTGCGAATTCTTCAAAATTATTTGCCGTAACACCGTATATTTCACCGTCGTCGATCTGCACACTCACACCGTCATCGGAACATTTTCCAAGACAGAACGTGCCGTTCAATTGAACTTTATCTTCAAGCTGATGTCTTTCTATATATTCTTTAAAAAGCCTGACAACTTCATGCGAACCTTTCAGATGGCAGGACGAACCTATGCAAACACTTATTTTCATACTACTCACCCCTCACTTAAACTCTGGTCAGAATTTCTTCTTCAAAAAATTTCTCGGCAGTATCGGGAAGCACTGAAAATTGTGTTTCATCTACCATAACATTTACGCCGTTGACACAGTTGCCCATACAGAAAGTTCCGCTGAGTTCGACCTTATCTTCGAGCGCATTTTGTCTCACAAGATGCTGAAATTTTTCTACGATTTGTCTTGAACCTTTAAGGTGACAAGACGAACCTATGCAAATTGTTACTTTAATCATGAAAACATTTTCCTTTCATAAGCAGAAATCCGTGCCTGTGACTCTCTTTAAAAAGAAATTTATGCCCTTGATTTTTTACCGAATTATAATTCAATTTGTGCATATCAAATTATATTTTGTAACATTACTGCATATACCACATAACCGCCGCACCACATAAGTGATGCGACGGAGATATGATAATATTCAATCTGCATAAAACTGCAAACTATTAATTGTTAATTACACCCAAATGGCTGTTAATTACTTGCCGTAATAAGCCTTGAGGTACATAGCCTTGATCTCGCTGATAAGGGGGTATCTGGGGTTAGCACCGGTGCACTGATCGTCGAATGCCTTCTCG
>JBGUUF010000092.1:0-3177 GCA_045133435.1 Acutalibacteraceae bacterium | reverse complement strand
TTGCGTAGATTTCGTCAAAGCAAACGCCGTAATCGTCATTCTCTCCGACAAGCGCAGACATGGGTTCGAAGTTATATGACGTTCCGTCCGTGAAGTTTTTTGAACGGATATATTCGTCGTGAAGCTCATAATGAACCATGTCAAAGCCCAGCTTTTCACCGAGCCTGCAGATAAACAGCTCCGAAAAATATTCGTTTTGATTACCGCTCTTATACATCCACCAAGCTCCGTCAATCAGCCGCCAGCACTTTTCGTAGCTTCCGGTGTTGGTCAGCTCCGGCGTTCTGGATGGCTTATGAGAAAAGCCGTTTGGATCTCCTCGCAGCGCAAGGCTGTCAAAGTAATTCTCCTTGAAGCGAATATCCTCATAGGTTGCATTTGAACCCTCGGGTCGGAACCAATATCGATCCGTTATGGTTGCGGCATTCACGGCGAGCGCAATCTGCGCGTCATCAGCTGTATGCAAGCGAAGCGCTTTTTTCAGCAGTCTTGAGTTTGTTCTGTGAGTATCAATGGCGCGTGATGCAAGCCATCCCTCAAAATCCTTTGTCCTTTTTAAGTACAAAGGCAGGAGCGTATCATCACAATCGGTGATTTCGCCCTTTTTTACGGTGGCAATCACCTTATCCTCTGATAATAGTTCTCCCGTAATACTGATCATTTTCTCGCCGCCTTTCGTATGAGATAAGCATCCTTTCCGCAGTTTTTCCGTTGTTCACAGTATACCCTATATTTTTGAAACAGTCAATAGAGTATATAATCATCATTACTGCATTTCTCCGATTCCTATGCCATTGTCAAAGGCATCCTCACAGAACTCCTTAGGCGACCGACGATAAACCTCATGAATTTTTGCTGTGATAAGGTCTTTCATGAGCTGTGATTCCGCATTGGTTGGAATGTAATCGAAGTACGATGAGCCTTCTTCACGGTCTATCTCACATTCGATTGAAAGCGTATCCTCATACGGATTATACCTTCCATACATATTCAGCCATGTGTCCTCATCGTGAGATATGTTAATGTTGAATTTACTGTTTACATCAAACCAGCATTCAAAACTTACAAGGATTTCCTCCCCTATATAACAATCGACATCCATATCATGCTCAACATCGAGGTCTCCCTTAGTAAATTCTCCGTTTGTGTTCATGTGCCTCGCCTCACTTTACAGCCCGGGCAACCGAACGCGTCAGATTAACCGCTGTAGTTGTTGCGTGAACAACGCTCATCATATTAACCTTAACCGAACTATCCAAACCGAACTGCTGTGCAATACGCGGCACTTCATTTGCCGACAGCAGAATGCCCATGCCGAGCAGCATGTTGTCCGGGAATGTCAGTAAGCCGAGATATAGGATGCTTGTCTGTAAAAAAGCGGTCAAACAAATGGCCGCAACCTGCTTCATCCACTGCACAAATCCGTCTGTGTATCCTCTCGGTACGGAAAACATATACAATGAGCCAACCGCCATTTGTATCAGCAAGATACCACCGCGCTTGATATTCTGGAAGAATATTTTGACCACACAGTATGCAAATGCAATAAGGCACAGTAAATTAAACAAATTAAGCGATATTTTATTTCCACGTCTTGAAGTATCTGCAACGTATGCTATTTGTTTTGGCTTAACAATCTTATAATTGGATAGGCTCACTCCATCCATATTAGCCTTAGTAAAAATGAATTCTTTACTGGTTGATATACCTCTTACAGATTCGACAGAAAGACCAATATCATTTTTGCAATCACAGATAGTTAGATTTTGTCCTATCTTCTCACAAGTCATCTTTCGGCGCAAATCTTCAATATAACCGTCACAAACGAGTTTCAAGTCCTCCAATCCACATTCGTAACTCTGCTGATTAACAATCATCGCATTATAGATATCAACATATTTCTGTTGTACAGAAACTGAGGGTAAATCAAGCTCAATATCACAGAATCTTTCCCAGTCAAGATTAGATCTAATACTTCCATCGCTGTAAAAAGCTCCAAGGCGCTCTCTCTCTTTTGAAAGAAAAAGCATAAAGAAATACATAGGTAAAACTATGTCAACGGCAGTTACTTCAAAGGTCGTATACGCAGGCGACACTATAATTGGATTGTCTCCTGCATACATACTGATTCTAATGCACTGATCACGACCGGTCTGCATTCCACTGAATACAAAGCGGTTCTTTCGAACAACTTTATACTTTGTTTCGTCAAGCCCCTCTGTATTAGCAACAGTCGGCATAAACTCCTTGTGAATGTTGATTCCGTAAAAATCTCGATAGCCAAATGTGTTTCTCTCATCGATAGGTGTAATAAGAGAACCCAGCTTATACCTATTCAATCCCATATCCAATTCCTTTAAAAGCATCAAGCAACATTTGCTGTGATTCTTTTTCTTTGCTGATTATAGTTTTCATTTCGTTTTGGATTCTTGCCATTTCAACAGGGAAATCAATCTCTAAATCGTGGTCGATAAATTCAATATATTTGCTCGGAACAAGACTCCAACCATTATCATCGATTTCTTGCAAGCTGACGCTGCGATACAACTCCGGCACGGCATAATGACTGCCGTCCGTCCCTTCACTTTGCCAAGTGTGGTAAATATTTGCCGCGCGCTGAATTTGGTCGGTGAGCAGACGAACTTTTTTCTTGCTCTCACCTTTAACGGGATTATCTGTCCACTGACGCAAATCCATAAATAATATTTCGTGCTCTCGGTTTCTCAGCTTTCTGCCGTGGTATTCTCCGCCTTTTTTGTTTTGGTTAAGAATCCACAGCGTAACACTGATATCGGTAGTAATAAACAGCTCTCTCGGCAGAATGATAATGGCTTCCACTTTATCGTTTTCAATCAGTTTTTGCCGTATATTGACCGTATCACTGTCACCCAACGCACCGTTAGCCAATAAGAAACCGGCAACGCCGTTCAGCGCCTTCAAATGAGATAAAATATGCAAAATCCAAGCGTAATTGGCATTACTTGCCGGAGGAACATCATAATCTGCCCAACGTGCATCGTTCTTTAAATTATCATTATACCAGCCTTTGAGATTGAACGGCGGATTTGCCATAATATAATTGAAATACATTCCTTTATGCAAGTCGTTTGTAAAGGAAGAATCGCTCGTTTCTCCTAAGTGGTGGCTGATATTACGCAGAACAAGATTCATTTTTGC
>JBGUUF010000091.1:0-2635 GCA_045133435.1 Acutalibacteraceae bacterium | reverse complement strand
CTTATACTTATAGATATTCCCTCGGTGGAGGTCAGACACGATAAGAACCGCCACACCACTATACCGCTCGGCATACTTATCACGCAGACCGCGATAATTACGGTATGTACCGCCGAGACCCCCATTCTTCAGGATTTTATCAACAAAAGAGTAAAGGATTTCAGCACAAAAAAGAAAATGCGCTTTATATATCAGATAATCGGGCGGAATATCTCGCTCTATCAGTCTACACTTCGTACTATCGACAAGATGCGCACCGAGATCGAAGAGCGTGTCGGAGAGAATACCACTGACACCGACCTTATCGACCTCCACGAGCTTGAATCCACACTGGTTTACTTCGCCACGTCACTTAGCGCAAACAGCGGCGTTCTCAACCGCCTTACCCGATATACACGCTTAGAGCAGTACCCCGATGATCAAGAACTGCTGGACGACCTGATAGTTGAGAACAGGCAGGCTATTGAGATGACCTCGATTTACCGCGATATTCTGAACGGTACTCGCGAGCTGATTTCCTCCATCATTGACAGCAAGCTGAATAACGTGATGAAATATCTCACTGCGATAACGCTGGTAATGGCTATTCCGACAATTATTTCGGGTCTTTACGGAATGAATGTGGATGCTGCGGGCATGCCTTTGGCGAATTCCCCCTATGGCTTTGCACTGATATGCCTTTTTACACTGATAATATGTGTTGCGGCGATGGCTGTGCTCAAAAGAAAGCGCCTGCTGTAATTTTTTTGGCAAAGATTGAACATTTTTTTAAATCACATTTTAAGTGTTGCAATGCATTGGTATGTATTGTATAATAAACATATTTACATCGCATTCGGTTGCTGAAACCCTATGGCGAAAAAACGAAAGGGTGTTTTAATAACATGGATAAGCTGCTTAAAATTCTCATTGACAATCCAAGATTGACAAATGCACAGATCGCCGCAATGGTTGATATGACTGAGGAAGAAGTCAGCAACAAAATAGCCGAATACGAGCAGAAAGGCATAATCTGCGGTTACAGAACAGTAATTAACTGGGAAAAACTCGAACAGACTGAAAAGGTCACAGCTATCATAGAGTTGAGAGTCACTCCCCGCATGAATACAGGTTTTGAGGCGATTGCCGAGGAAATCATGGCATTTGACGAGGTCGAGTCTGTAACTCTCATGAGCGGCGGATACGATTTCTCCGTGTGCGTTACAGGACAGACTTTCCAGGGCGTCGCGATGTTTGTCGCAAAACGTCTGGCTCCGCTGGATTCGGTCGTTTCCACCACAACACACTTTATTCTCAGAAAATACAAAGAAGACGGCATCGTTATTTCATCGGGTGTTGAAGATGAAAGAGGGGCTGACGTACTGTGATGGATTATCAGTCATTGCTTAATACGACGGCTCGCGAGATACCGCCGTCCGGCATACGAAAATTTTTCGATATAGCGGCTGAAATGGAGGACGTTATTTCGCTCTCGGTCGGCGAGCCCGACTTCCCCACTCCGTGGCACATCAGAGATGCGGGTATCGAATCACTTCAGAACGGTCGCACCAGATATTCCCCGAACAAGGGCTTTACCGCACTCTGCCGTGAGATATGCGATTATTACAAGAGAAAATTCCGTTTGGAATACGACTATAAGAGCGATGTAGTGGTCACAGTCGGCGGCTCAGAGGCTATTGACCTTGCGGTTCGCGCACTGGTAAATCCGGGCGACGAAGTTCTTGTACCTCAGCCCAGCTTTGTTTGCTACGCTCCGATCGCCGAACTGACAGGCGGCAAGGTCGTCACTATCGTTACCAAGCAGGAAAACGAATTCCGACTTACCGCCGATGAATTGCGCGAAAAAATCACCGACAAGACAAAGCTGCTCATCCTGCCCTACCCCAACAATCCTACAGGCGGCGTTATGAGACGCGAACATTTGGAGGAAATCGCAGACGTTATCCGCGATTCCAATATAATGGTTCTGGCGGACGAGATTTACTGTGAATTGACATACAACGGCACTCCCCACGTTTCTTTTGCGGAAATCGACGGAATGAAGGAGCGCACTATCGTAGTCAACGGCTTTTCAAAGGCTTACGCTATGACAGGCTGGCGACTCGGCTATGCATTGGGTCCCGAACCGATAATCTCGATCATGACCAAGATTCATCAGTATGCGATAATGTGCGCGCCGACTACCGCGCAGTATGCGGCGATTGAGGCTTTGCGCAACGGCGACGAGGACATAGACAAGATGCGCGACGAATACGATCTGCGCCGCAAGTTGATCGTCAGCGGATTCCGCGAACTGGGCTTTGAGTGCTTTGAGCCCGAGGGCGCATTCTACATCTTCCCCTGCATCAAAAACACGGGCATGACCTCCGAGGAATTCTGCGAAAAGCTACTTTATCAGCGACATGTTGCCGTAGTTCCGGGCACAGCGTTCGGTGAATGCGGCGAAGGCTATATCCGAGTGTCATACGCATACTCGATGAGCCACATAAATGAAGCATTGAGAAGAATCAAGCTGTTTTTGAATGATGAAAAAGTGGCAATCAAATGAACATATTACTAAATTTCACAGGGCGGCGGTAAAAGCCGTCCTGTTTTTTAAAAAGGAGGATTTCAATGAAAATTGAAGCATACGCCA
>JBGUUF010000090.1:0-2078 GCA_045133435.1 Acutalibacteraceae bacterium | reverse complement strand
ACAACGATTGATTTCCGCAAAAAACCGACAGCAGGCTGTTATCCGAAATGCCCGCTGTCGGTTTTTGGTTATGAATCAAAATTACTTGCTCGCCAAGTCAACGATTATCTGCGCACAGGTGTCGTAATCTACGGTCGCCGTGTTCAGCATAATATCGTAATTTGTGGGAGCGCCCCACTTGCCATCGGTAAAGAACTGGTAATAATTTCTGCGCTGTTTATCCTTGCGCTGCACAAAAGCCTCCGCCTTATTGCGCGCAACCTCCTCCACCTCAACGGCACGCTCAATGCGCTTTTCCATCGAGGATGAATAGATAAAGGTTCTGACGATGGGACCAATTTCATTCAAAATCACGTCCGCACATCGTCCGATAAATATACCGCCGTCATTTTTCTTGCACAGTCTGCGCATAGTTTCGGACACCGCGAAATATGTGCGATAAATAGCGGACTGCTCATACTCGTTGCTCGCCGAGAACATGGAGAGATTATAGATAAGACTGCCCACATAATTTTCATCATAATTCTTGAGCACGCCCACGTCAACACCGAAGTCCTCCGCCGCTTTGAGAATTATCTCATTGTCAAAATACGGCACGCCCGTCATCTTTGATATACGCAAGGCGACCTCGCGACCGCCGCTTCCGAATGTTCTGTCTATCGTAATGGTTTTCAATCCTATGAACCTCCTTTATCGGATTGATTTCACCTTAATTATAACATAAATTTCATTCATTTCAAGAATTTTTTATGAATAATTCACACAACAGACAGATAAAAAATTTAAAGAATATTTGCAAGCGAGGGGGTTTCCGTCTCCATCAGATGATCCAAAGCCTCGTTTATGCCCACCAGTTTGATGTTGAGCTGTGAATAATACCCATTGTCGTAAAGCGGGTCAAGCCACTCGATCTCCTCGGTGACGCGCTCGACCTCATCGTGCCGCGAATAGGTCGAGACAAGCGGTCTGTATTTTTCCCACTCGTTCTTGATTTTTTTCAGCATAGGCTTAATGCGCTCGATGTCCTCCGCACTGCTCATATCGCTTATGCTCACCGCGCGTGCCTCCTCGACTATGCTGTGCATTTCCTTCTGCGCATACCATGTGGATACCAGCGCGGCGGTGCAGAATACGATGAGAAATGCCCCGAGCCACACGATTATTTTCAATCTGTTTATTTTCATTGCAGCACCTTCTTCACTATCTTAAAATCACCGTCCGCGTTGCCTGACATCAGATAAACGTCCTCCAGTGTCAGATGGCGTTCCGCGAGCACCTCGGATATTTGGGATTCCGACCACCCCACCAGTCCCGCAGAATGCGTGTCGATACAGCCGTCACTTATTATCATGGCATTCAGACCGCTCTGACAGTCCGCCACATTCATCTGTTCGGCTGTAGCGGGAAGATATTCATTCTTTTGCAGCACGCTGAGCACGCCGTCAGTCTCGATTATCGCGTAATCCACCGAGCTTATGTCAAATATGTCCTTTTTGCGCAGTTCCTCAAAGAGGTCTTCGTTGCTGAAGCGCAGCGACCGCATAGCCTCCTGATTGATCTCGCCCTTTTCGATAACGACCACGGGAAATCCCGAAATTATCTCGCGAAATTTGCGGTTTTTCAGCATTAGGTAGGACATCCCGACCTCCATGACCACCAGCGAGAGTATCGGCACGATACCCGCGAATATCGACACGCCGACCTCCTGCATCGGCACGGCGGCGATGTTTGAGATCATCAGCGTCACCACGATCTCACTCGCCTGCATCTCTTTTATCTGGCGTTTGCCCATAACGCGGACGGCGAATATAACTATTGCATACAGAATTACTGTGCGTATGAGTGATATATACATCTTTTGACCATCCTTATTGATTTTTCTCCATGTATCTATATTTCCCACATTATGAAAAAAAATCCCTGCCTTTTGAAAAAAGCAGAGATCAAAAAATTTATCGCCGGGAATAACCGCAGACAGATTCCGGAATAATACAAAAAAGAAAGCTTCCTGACAATTCAGGAAGCTGATGGCTGCGGAACTAGGATTCGAACCCAGACAAACAGAGTCAGAGTCTGTC
>JBGUUF010000089.1:0-2135 GCA_045133435.1 Acutalibacteraceae bacterium | reverse complement strand
TAGCCAAACATCTGCTGCATGATGAATGCCGCGCCGCCCTTGCCCGACTGAGAGTTGATGCGGATGATAGGCTCATATTCGCGTCCGACATCGGCGGGCGAGATCGGCAGATAGGGAACCTCCCACTTGTCCGAGTGAGTTTCGGTCATATAATCGGTGCCCTTCTTGATAGCGTCCTGATGTGAACCTGAGAACGCGGTAAAAACGAGTTCGCCGGCATAGGGGGTACGCTCGTGTACCTTCATGCGGGTGCATTCCTCATAGATCGCGCGGGTTCTCTTGATGTCGCTGAAGTCGAGCATCGGGTCAACGCCCTGAGTGAACATATTCAACGCAACGGTGACGATGTCCACGTTGCCTGTGCGCTCGCCGTTGCCGAAGAGTGTACCTTCGATACGGTCTGCACCTGCGAGCAGTGCGAGTTCTGCATCGGCAACGCCTGTGCCCCGGTCATTGTGGGGATGAACGCTGACGATAACAGCCTTGCGGTTGTTGATATTTTTGCAGAAGTATTCTACCTGGTCGGCGAATACATTCGGAGTCGAGAGCTGAACGGTTGACGGGAGGTTGAAGATGATGGGGTGCTCTTCGTCTGCGCCGATAGCCTCAGCGACAGCGTTGCAGATAGACACCGCGAACTCCGGCTCTGTGCCCGAGA
Organism: Acutalibacteraceae bacterium; assembly: GCA_045133435.1. Classification (GTDB taxonomy): domain Bacteria; phylum Bacillota; class Clostridia; order Oscillospirales; family Acutalibacteraceae; genus RUG762. The sequence continues at coordinate 1,477 of JBGUUF010000089.1, read as the reverse complement.
AGCTCTCGGGGCTGTATTCAAAGCGAATGTTCATCTTGCTTGTGTCCATCTCGTCGGTGAGCTGGCGGATGAGCTTCGCGCCGTTGACAGCGATCTCGGTGATAGCGTCCATATCCTTATGGAAAACCACCTTGCGCTGGAGAGTCGAGGTGGAGTTGTAGAAATGCACGATGACGTTCTTTGCGCCGTCGATAGCCTCAAATGTCTTGCGGATGAGGTGCTCTCTCGCCTGCACGAGCACCTGAATAGTTACATCGTCGGGGATGAGATTGCGGTCGATGAGGGCGCGGAGAATTTCATATTCAGTCTCACTTGCCGAGGGGAAACCAACTTCGATTTCCTTGAAGCCCACACGGATGAGTTCCTGGAACATCTTGATCTTTTCTTCGAGATTCATCGGGTCAACCAGTGCCTGATTGCCGTCACGGAGGTCAACCGAGCACCACACGGGAGCCTTTTCTATCAGCTTGTTCGGCCACTCACGATCATGGAGCTGTGTAATTTTACCGAACGGATTGTACTTTTCAAAACCTTTCATAATGATAACCTTCCTTTATATAAAATAGATTTAATTTACAAAAACTGAATATCCTTATGACTTACGAATCAAATAAGGCAACAAAAAATCCGCCCTATGGCTGCATTGATACAGCACACAGGGGCGGAGAATAAAATTCCACACGGTACCACCCTGATTTTAGCAGTATCCGCACGATAAACACGGAAAACTGCCCTCAACAGACCTCCAACAAGGTCTCGGCAAATAACGCTGCCATACGTCCTGCCCTACATCAATGATTTCAGACAGAAAACTCCGGGATGAGTTATACACACAGCACAGGACATCGGCTTTGCAGCAAACCGCCGACTCTCTGAGACACTGAAACTGCGTCTTGTTCCCTTCACAGTCTTTAGGTGATTCAGCTTTATGCATACATTATATTCTGACTGCAATAATTTGTCAAGCGGTTTTGCAAAATTTAATCCATAATTCATAATTGCATGTATATGCCCTTTGGCGAGATTTTAATTGAAATTTTACATATAATTATTGCCAATGGCGAAAAACCGAGTTATAATTAGGTGGTGCATCCGATTATTTCCGCGCTTGACGGGGGCATATCGGCTCACAGGATGGAGGAATAAAAATGACACAGGATGAAAATGTCAAAAAGGAAGCCGAGGCTTCTACAGACACACCGGCAGAAGCCTCGGTGGAAGCGGCAAAAGAAATGTCAGCAAGTCCGAAACAGCTCACCGTCGGCAAGGTGGTAAGGCTCTCGGCGATGATCGTCGCTGTGGCGGCGGTGCTGTTCTGCGCAGGATTTATAGGAATACAGCTTTTTTACAAGTACAATCTCGATTCCTACTTCACCAAAGCAGACTATAAGAAATCCACTTACCGTCTCTCGGAGGACCTGTGCAATGCCGCCGAGCTGATTGCCGAGAAGTCGGAGGAACAGATCAAGGCTCTGCC
>JBGUUF010000088.1:0-10154 GCA_045133435.1 Acutalibacteraceae bacterium | reverse complement strand
ATAATCCTGCGCAGGATAGGGCGATATGCCATGCGTTCGATTGCCACTGTGCTGCTTATCTGCATTATTACAGGATGCATAGTAGGTGCCACTGCAATGGTATATGTACTTGCATTTCTTGACAAGAGCATTTCAGACATCAATCTGAATCAGCTCAAGTTGAACTACACCACTACCATCTACGCTTACAACAGCGACAGCGAATTGGTTGAATATCAGTCCTTGCACGGAAATGAAAACCGTATTTGGGTCGACTACAGTGAGATCAATCAATATACAAAGGATGCGGCTGTTGCAGTTGAGGATGAGCGATTTTGGAAGCATCACGGCGTTGACTGGAAAAGCACATTATATGCCGCCGCCAACATGTTTTTCCAGATCGACGGCACGGGACGAGGCGGCTCGACTATAACGCAGCAGCTTATCAAGAACGTGACTCAGGAGGACGAGGTCAGCGTTGACCGTAAGCTGAGAGAAATCTTCAAGGCGCTCGAACTGGAAAAAGTCTACACCAAGGATCAGATTTTGGAATCCTACCTGAACGTAATCGCGCTGGGCAACGGCTGTAACGGTATTCAGACCGCGGCTCAGACTTACTTTAACAAGGATGCTAAGGACCTGACACTGGCTGAATCGGCGGCTATAGTGGGTATCACGAAATATCCGTCGCTCTACAACCCCTTCTACAATCCTGATAAAAATCAGGAACGTCAGCGATATGTTCTTAAAAAGATGCTCGAAAACGGATTCATCACTAAAGAGGAATACGATACCGCAGTTGCAGAGGATTATTTATCTAACCTCAATATGGAGGGCAAAAATAAGTTTGCCACGGCAACTTATTGGAGCTGGTACACCGAGCAGATATACACTGACGTTGTAAGAGACCTTCAGGAGCGCAACGGTCTGACAGAAGCCGAAGCCAGATTCCAGATATACAACGGCGGCTTGAAAATTTATGCCAACGTTGACATTGAGCTTCAGAAACAGGCTGAATCAATCTTTAAAAACAAAACCGGCAAAAACACAAAATATTGGACCAAATTCCCTCGCTCGATTCAGCCTCAGTGCGCTATCGCCATACTGAATTACGAGGGCGAGATAAAAGCGATAGTTGGCGGACGCGGCGAGAAGAATGCTAACTTGCTGCAGAATCACGCGTCACAGTCGCGCAGACAGCCGGGTTCGTCAATCAAGCCGCTGTCAGCCTACGGTCCTGCAGTCGAATACGGCGCTATAGAGTATTCCACCCCCGTAACCGACAACCCCATGACTATTACCGACAACGGTAAGACAAAAACATGGCCGAAAAACTCCGGCGGTATATACAGAGGAAATATTACGGTGGTAAAGGGTCTTGAGGTTTCGGCCAACTGCGTAGCTGCTCGAATCGTAAAGTATATTACACCCAAAAAGAGTTATAACTTCATGACCGAAAGGCTTTCGATAAAGCTCAACCAAAAGGATATCAATCTGGCACCTATGGCAACCGGCGCATTGACTGACGGTGTAACCGTACTTGAAATGGCGGCGGGATATGTGCCGTTCGGCAGCAAGGGTGTTTATTACTCCCCTGCCTCCTATTCACTGGTTACTGACCAGCAGGGCAACACGATACTCGAAAACACATCGGCTCGCGGCACCCGCGCTATGAGCGAGGAAGCTGCTACCATTATGAACAGAATGCTCCGCGCACCTGTCACCGGTTCAAACGGTACAGCTAAAAACGCAAGAATAGGCAGCTTCGCAACCTTCGGCAAGACGGGTACTACTTCGGATAACAAGGACCGTTACTTCTGCGGCGGCACACCTTATTATGTAGGTGCGTGCTGGTTCGGCTATGCAGACAACAAGAAGCTGGAATACACCGCTAAGAACTACGCTATGTGGGCATGGAAGTATGTAATGCAGGCGGCTCACAAGGGTCTGGACAAGAAAGACTTCAGTTTGAGCAAAAACGTCGTTGCAAAGCAGTATTGCACTATCACGGGCGGTCTTGCGAGTGAGAATTGTCCGTCTACCGCAACCGGCTACTACAACCGCAACACGAGCATGCCGATTTGTCCGATGCATGGCGGCGGTACTGCAACAACTGCATTTACGGCGCTGTTGAGTGACAGAACTGCATTTGAAACCACGACCACTACGGAACCCGAAACAACAACGGAAGCAGAGACTACAGAAACTACCACTGCTCCGTCTACTGAGGTCGAATAAATTTATATTTCGCCAACAAATGCGGAATATAATCCTGTAAAAAGAAAATATTACAAAACTGTAATACAAAGCAGCCAAAATGTTGTCAATTTTAGATTGCGACATTGAGGCTGCTTTGTTATAATATAGTTATCGTTTTTCAATAATCATATATCGAAATTTAAGAAAAGGAGTTACAGGCATGTCAGATAAATACGATGATTTTTTTGGAAACAGCGATAACGGTCGGCACGTCAGCTACAACGACGTTGAATTGTTCGATTTCTCAAAGCGCAGACGGCAGATCGACATGATACAGCAGCATATCAATGACAGCTACGATTCACCCGAGCTTGATGAGGATGCGGCGGAGGAGGAATCGTCAGACGGAGAGTATTACACATATGACGACGATGATGAATATGATGACAGTGAGGATGACGATGAGTATTTAGAGGATGAGGACGGTTCGGCTTATGACGAGCCTGAAAAACAAGAATTTAATTTGGATACAAGCAAATTTGTAAAATATGTGTTGATAGCCGCAATTCTATGTGTTATAATAAGCATGATTCTGGCGCACGACGCAATCAGCAAGGTGAATTATGTGGAAACAGACACCGGCTGGAGCGATTCGCCCTCTGCTGACGCACCTGCGTGGACTTTGCGCAGTGAATCGGGAATTATCAACATACTTCTGCTCGGGATAGACGGCGACGGCGGAGAAAAACAGCGCAGCGATACCATTATGCTGCTCACGCTGGACAAAACAAACGGCGCGATAAAGCTGACCTCGATACTCCGCGATACATACGTTTCCATTCCCGGGCAGGCTAATAAGACCCGCATTAATCACGCATACGCTTACGGCGGTGCGGCCTTGACTATGCAGACTATCGAAAGCAATTTCCGCATAGACATAGACAGATATATCGGTGTGGATATGGAGGGGCTGACCGTGGTCGTTGACAAGCTGGGCGGCGTGGATATGACCATAACTGCGGCTGAGGCAAAACAGATCAATTCACACGTCAAGGGCAGCTCGCTCACCGAGGGTACACAGCATCTAAACGGCGCGCAGGCAACGTATTACGCCCGCATACGCAAGATCGACAGCGACTTCGGTCGCACGGGACGGCAGCGCAAGCTTATCAAGGCAATGCTCGCCGACGTCAAAAAACTTGAGATCACGGAGCTGTATTCGCTTGCATCTGAGGTCGCACCCTACCTCACCACCAATTACACGGAAATGGAGCTTATCTCGCTTGCATTTAACGCGCTGGGGTTGATTGATTCCGAAATCGAGGAAATGAGTGTGCCTGTAAAGGGAATGTATACCGCCAAAACTATATCGGGCATGGCGGTGCTCGTTCCGGATATTCCCAAAAATTGTGAAGAGATGCACAAGTTCATTTTTGGAAGTATTCCGGCGTAGCATCTGATAACTTTTAAATTTAACTGTCAAAGGAGAAGATTTCAATTTGATAGCAAAAATAAAATATAAATTTCATCGCATGCTTGAACGCGGTGCGGAGCTGAGTACGGATGAAAAAATCATCACCGTCTGCGTGATCTCAATCTTTCTTCCGCTTCAGTTGGTGGCGATTCCCGCACTTTTCGCCGTGTTCAGGGCATTACTGCACAAAAAGACCCGCGAAAAAATGACCGCTGTGTCGTTTTCGGGATATATATACATTTCGATATTTATTTTCACGTTTCCTGCACTGATGTTCCAAAACTGGTTCGGACTATTCGGCGGTGTGGTCATATGGCTGGCGTTGGTATTCATGCTGTATCTTTTCAGCGTTATGACCGTGAGATTTTATAACAATCTTATCGACCTTGTCTTGATACTCAGCCTTTTCGCTATGGGATACGCCGTTATCGACAAGTGCTTCTTCGGTCACGACCGCACGGCTTCGGTATTTTCCAACGCGAATTACTACGGATATGTCATAGAAATATTTGTTCTCATGGCACTTTACAGATACGAAAAGCGGCATTCTACGGGTTATCTGCTCATACTCTTTGCAAACCTCGGATGCATTCTGCTGTGCGACTGCCGAACGGCTTGGGCGGCATTGGGTGTGGCACTGCTGTTTTACGCAGTGCACTACAAGCGCAGCGTCAAGTGGGTGGTCATCACAATGTTGGTCGCCGTCGTTATCATGCTAGTGATACTCAATGTGCCGATCTTCTCGGAGAGACTGACAGGCGAGGTGCTAGACACCGACGTTGACAAACGCTCAAAAATTTGGCAAACCTCTATTGAATGGATAAGAAAACAGCCGATATTCGGCTACGGTATGAATTCGTTCCGCGAGATATGCGTTCGCACCGAGGCTCCGAGAATTCGCTGGCATGCGCACAACCTCATTCTCAATGTGATTTTGGATTTCGGCGTGATCGGTCTCGCCTACTTCAGTTGCATGATAGGCAAGATCGTGAGCGTGCTCAACAAGCCGCAATTCTGCGTATCCTACGGGGCAATACGCACGTTGATCATGATAGTCGCGCTGGCAACGATGATTCACGGCGTCACCGACGTGCCTATATTGGGTGTACAGACATCGCTCATGCTGGTGCTCGTTATCTCGGGATGCAGTGTGGAGCGCAACGAGCGCGTATTCAAGCGCCTGCGCAATTTCTGCGAAATAAATAAAGCTTAAAGGCAAATGAAAACTCCAACCGACACTTCGGCTGGAGTTTTTTGTATCTTATTCACATAAAAAAGTTTCATATTCCGCCAACCTCACGAATATACATTGTAACACTATGGTGAATGATTCGGAGGGAACTGGATATGAACGATAATATCCGCGCGACCGAGCAGCGGGCCGCCGAACTTGGAAGATATATTGTAGAACATAAAGCCACGGTACGCACCGCTGCATCGGCTACCGGGGTTTCAAAGTCAACCGTACACAAGGAAGTCACTCAGCGTCTCAAGGAGATTGACTACGGTCTTTACCTGCAAGTGCGCGAGGTGCTGGAGCTTAACAAATCGGAACGTCATATACGCGGCGGCATTGCCACGCGGGAAAAATATCGGCGGCTTGCCGAGGAAAATGATAAAAATTGACGCAATTGACTGCTGTAATGCTTAAATTTTAGCGTGCGGCAGTCGATTTTTTGCTTTCATTATAAAAATAAAGTCACAAAATCATGTTGATTATGCCCTGAAAGAGTGATATAATAGTCACAACAAATTTTTGGAGGTGCTTGGCAGCTATGGCAGAAATATCTCAGCTTTTAGGCGCAATGATCAATTATTACAACGGTGATCCGCGCAGAATTCAGCATTTTATCAAGGTGCACGACCTCGCTCGAACTATCGGCACACTTGAAGGATTGGACGAACACACTCTGTTCACTCTCGAGGCGGCTGCGGCTGTGCACGACATCGGCATACATATATGCGAATTGACCTACGGCCGCTGCGACGGCAAGCTTCAGGAGCAGGAAGGTCCTCCACTCGCTCGCGACATGCTGAGCGCACTGAATTTTGACGAGGACGTTATCGACCGAGTGTGCTGGCTGGTCGGTCATCACCACACTTACAACAACATCGACACTATCGACCACCGTATATTGATCGAAGCGGATTTTTTGGTGAATCTTTACGAGGACGGAGCCAGAAAGGAAGCCATTCAGTCTGCATATGACAAGATATTTGTCACCGAAACGGGACGGCTCTTCTGTCAGAAGATGTTCGGACTTTGAGAAAAACCGCCGAATCTTTCATTTAAAATTAAGATTCGGCGGTTTTTTATTGGAGCGAGAGATGGGAATCGAACCCACACAGTCAGCTTGGGAAGCTGAAGTTCTGCCACTAAACTACTCCCGCAGTTGCAATAAATATTATAATATCAAAACAACCGAATGTCAAGAGCATTCACGCGACAAAATTGAATTTTAATAAAAAGAGACAGCCGCGTGGCATTTCTGCTGCGGCTGTCTCAATTTTTCATATTATCTGGTGCGCATCCAGGCAATTATACCGTCTGCTACGGACTTGCCGAGCGCGTCAGTATTATCAATTATCCACTGCGCGCCACTCTTGCTGTCGTGGTAATCGACCTCCACAAGTGTCGCGGGGATACCGTATTTGCCCGGCTGTGCAACTTCAATGTACTTATCATTGCATCTGATGCCTTCATCATCATTGGGCGTTATCGCGCCAACACTGCCGCACACTGAGTCTGCCAATGTCATACTCTCCTCGAGCTGAGAATAGTACAATGCCAAAGTACCGCGCTTCTTGCGATTTGCCGCATTGGAATGTATTGCGACGTAGCAAACCGCATTGCGGCTGGCAGCATCTTCATCACGAACCGCTATCTTCAATTCATATGATGCGATATGTACCTCAAAGCCAGCCTCTTCCAAATAATGCTTGGTAGAATAGGCGACCTTATACATCTGCTCATATTCTGTGGTTCCGCCGATAGCATATGAATTATCAGCCTGACGTGACGGGCTAAGGTAAATCAAACCGCCCTTTATGACCTCGACTTCGATTTCTGCATACACATTGTTGCAGGCATATGCCATGATCTTGGTCACACCTGTCGCCACACCTGTAACGTAACCGTCCTTATCGACTGTGGCAATCGACTCATCTGCCGAGCCCCAGTGGAGATTTCTGTCCGCTGCGGTTTCGGGATAAACTGTCGCCTCAACCTTACGTCTGCCGTCAACTGGCACAAATATTGATTCTTCCTTGGGAGTTACATATTCGGGAGCAGGCTCCTTGATATTGACCTTGACTTCGTATGTCGCTTCAACACCGTTGGCAGACACAGCGGTAATTGTCGCCGTACCTATCGACACACCTGTTACGGCACCCGTCAAAGTCATCGCATCCGCAGCTTCAACTCTCGCGATGGATTCATCAGACGATTTCCATGTCATAGCTTTTATGGGGTTTACCGATTCCGCAGGCACGGGTGCTGCTGTAAGTGTTATAACTTCGGATGAATATACTTCCTTCTCGCCTGACAGGGTCATTGAAACCGTCGGCGGAGCAGGTGTAAACACCTGAATGTTGGCAGATGATTTCACAGAATCGTCGTCAGAAGCACATACGATTTCCGCCGTGCCGACGCCAACTGCTTTAATATTGCCCGAAGCGTCCACTGTCGCAACTTCCGTGTTGGTGGAGTAATATTTCAGATACCTGTTTTCAGTGAGCGACTCTGCGGGAACAGCACTTCCCTTGACCGACGAGGTATCGCCGACCTCGAGATAAATCTCAGATTTGTCCAGATTTATCGCTGTCATCTCAGGCGGCTGATTCACAGTAACCTTGCAGGTATACTTCACTTTGCCGTTCGGAGATGCAACTGTGATCACAGCCGTACCGACCGAAACACCTGTGATTTTTGCTGTCAAATCGGAAGTCCACTCGACCTTCGCGACCGATTCATCCGAGGATGTCCAGCTCAATCTGTATTGATCTGCCAGCGAATTTGCCGGGAGAACGGATGCTGTAATTTCATATGTGTTGCCGGCGTACAGCTCAGCCGTTTTTTGGGTGCTGAGTCGGTAAACTGCCGGTGGAACGGCTGTCAACGTATAGCTGAGTACAACTCCGCTGCCCGATGTCGCGGTGATTTCAACTGTACCTGCCGATACAGCGTACACCTTGCCTGTAGACGAAACCGTGGCGATCGAAGGATCGGACGATGTGTAGGTAATGTTATCCCCACAGCCGGACGGGAGAACCGTAAGTCTGTTTGTGTAATATTTTCCCAGAGTCAGGGTAATGCTCTGCTTGTAAAATTTAAGACCCGTGGCTTCTTCAATTACTCTGATTTTTTTGGAATAACGCTTACCGCTGACTGTTGTAGCTTTAATGTAGACCGTGCCGCGCTTATTTGCAGTGATCATGCCGTTGCTGTCCACGGTCGCGATACGCTTGTTGGAGGTTGTCCACGTTACCACATCGTTGGAGGTTTCGGGAGATATTGTCGCCGTGAGCTGCATATTCTCGCCGACATACAGCGAATCAGACGGAGCATTGACTGTAACTGATTTTGCAGGCTCAATGCAGCGCACAGTATAGCTGCTTGTCACTCCACTGCCCGATGTCGCAGTAATTACCGCAGTGCCAGCCTTTATTGCGATCACTTTGCCCGCCGAAGTAACTGTCGCGACCGAAGTATCGGACGATGTGTAAGTAATGGTATCTCCGCACCGTGACGGGAGAACTGTGAGTTTGTTTGTGTAATATTTACCGTTGATTATGTTGACCTGGCTCTTGGCGAATTTCAGCTGAGTGGCCTTTTCCACAACTGTGATTTTTTTAGTGGCTCTCTTGCCGCTGACAGTGGTCGCTTTGATAACTGCTGTGCCGCGCTTTTTGGCAGTGACTACGCCATCCTTGTCTACTGTGGCAACATAACGGTTGGTATTCGTCCACGTCACAACATCGTTTGAAGATTCGGGAGACACTGAAAACGTAAACGGCATTTCGTCGCCGACGTACATCGTGGATGCCGGAGAATCAATTGTGACGGAGGTCGCAGGCTCAATGCAACGCACAGTATAACTGCTGCACGCTCCGCTGCCCGATTCTAATGTTATGGTAACTTCGCCCTTTTGCAGTGCGGTCACGCGACCGTTTGATTCTACTGTCGCAATCGACGGGTCAGAAGATGTCCATGTCTGCGTGTCTCCGCTATTATAGGGGCTGACCCTTGCGTATTGCAGATTTTTCTTGCCGACCAGAATATTTACAGTGGGCGATTTAAACGAAATTGATGTGATCTTATTCGCTACGCTAATATACACTGACGCCTTCTGTCCTGACGGAAGTTCTGCGTAAATTCTCGCTTTTCCTTTTTTGAGACATTCTATTTTGCCTGTATTATCCACTTGAATGACCCACTTATTCGACGTGGACCACTTAACCTCTGCGGAAGCCCCCTCGGGTGCCAACACTGCATTGAGCTGATAGGTTTCGCCGACGTAAAAATTCGACGTATCTGCCGCAATTGCGCTGATTTCCGTAGCGGGGATAACTTCCTCTGTCTGAGGCATGTCCGGCGATAAGACATCGCTCGAAGATACCGCCGCAGAGCTTGCATTCAAATCGGAGGACGTAACCAGCAGTTCATCGCCCGCAAACGTCTCTACCAAATTCGGCATTACAGCAAATCCAAGGCAGATAATCAGGACACTTGTAATAAATATGAGAGATTTTTTCTTATTTTTGGCCATAAAAAATGACACTCCTCCCAAAGCACATGTTATATGTAATTATTTTACAACAAATATTACAAAATTGCAACCATTTTAAAACATATTTTTTACACAAAATTCTCTACACCTGTCTGTGCACACTATACATATTAACTTATTGGAAAATGTGTAATTTCCATAAATAAAAAAATACTGCGCGGAATCAACCACGCAGTATTTTTTATTTATTGTGATATTTTTTTGCCTGCTCCGCTGTATCAAAAAACAGCTTCTTGTAGTCCTTTTCGCAAAATATAAACTCAACTTCGTGAGGACCGAATCTTTCATAGCTTATCAGCTTCCAGCCGAGATCGTCGAACTCAATGCGGTCAACCTCAAACTCGGTGGGTTCTTCATCCGCATCATACATCTTGAAAACGGAATCTCCGACATTCAGTTTTGGAAGCATGCATTTTGTCTTGTAAGTCTCCAACAGCGAAGTCACTTTAGTTATCAGCTTTTTTTCTACCGCAGTGAGAGGATATTTTTTTGCTATTTCGTTGAGCATTTCAACATCTGACTCACACGGAGCTTTTTTTTCATTGCCTTTAATCTTGGCCTCGACTTCAGCTTTTGCCGCAGAAATCGTATCCTTCAAATCCTGCTCTTTTTTTGCGTCTTTTTTTTCCATGATTGTAAGTCTCCAATTTTCTCAATATTTTTCATGCACAGCCACATGACACACTAATTTGCGATTAAATCATAAATTAGTA
>JBGUUF010000087.1:0-2127 GCA_045133435.1 Acutalibacteraceae bacterium | reverse complement strand
GGAGGTCAAGACCCGCACACCAAATTCCAGAATGAGCGGTGTGGCGGCAATGAGCCGCTCCAAAATGCAGAAGATATTCAAGACCGCGCTGGTTTACATGCAGTCGGTCAAGTTTGACCTTCAGCCGCGCTTTGACGTGGTGGATATAACCGGCGACTGGTTCATAGAGGACGGCGCAGAGGTTTTCCGCGTGGACAAAATGACGATTTATGACAACGCATTCGGCTCGGAGGTTTACCGAGGATTTGTCTGAGTGCGGGCGTTTGACATATAAGAATTTATTTTTGAGGAGTATGATTCCACATGATAAACGTAACAAAGGATTTTAAGATGATCGAGGGCGGCGTGTGCGCTGCGGCGGGCTTTACCGCCAACGGCTGCAACTGCGGTCTTAACAAGGACAAGAATAAGAACGACCTCGGCATGGTATTCAGCGAGACGCTTTGCAATGCCGCGGCGGTGTACACCACCAACAAAGTCAAGGGTGCGCCGATTATTGTTACAAAGCGTCACCTTGAGGCGACAGGCGGCAAGACGCACGGCTTCATAGTCAACAGCAAGAATGCTAACACCTGCAACGCTGACGGCGAGGAAAAGGCGCAGAGAATGTGCGAACTGGCGGCTGACGCGCTGGGCGTTGCGGCTGATGAGATCGTCGTTGCGTCCACCGGCGTTATCGGCGAGACACTGCCTATCGAGCCTATCGAAAGCCACGTTGCCGAGCTTGCTGCGGGACTTTCGGCGGAAAATCACGCAAAGGCTGCCAATGCTATCATGACCACCGACACCATAATGAAGGAAGTCGCGGTCGAATTCGAGGCTGACGGCAAGCTCTGCCGCATGGGCGGTATGGCAAAGGGCAGCGGCATGATTCACCCGAACATGGCGACTACCTTGAATTTTATCACGACCGATGCGAGCATATCCTCCGAAATGCTCCAGAAGGCACTCAACGACATCGTGAAAATTACATACAACTGCCTCTGCGTTGACGGCGACACCTCCACCAACGACTGCGTGCTTCTCATGGCGAGCGGTCTGGCGGGCAATGCCGAGATCACCGCAGAGGGCGAGGACTACGAGACATTCAAGGCGGCGCTTTATACTGTCATGATGAACATGACCAGAATGCTCGCAAAGGACGGCGAGGGCGCAACCAAGCTGCTCGAATGCACCTGCTTCGGCGCACCCGATCTTGACACAGCCATAACCGTGGCGAAGAGCGTTATCAGCTCGGCACTGGTGAAGTGCGCTATGTTCGGCAAGGACACCAACTGGGGCAGAATTCCCTGCGCTATCGGCTATGCTGATGCTGATTTCGACATGAACAAGGTGGAGATCGCAATCGCCTCCTCCAAGGGTACGATCGAGGTGTTCCGCAACGGTGTGTGCATTGAAACTTGCGAGGAAAAGGCTCTCGAAATCCTCGGCGAGGACGAGATATACATAGACATCAATCTCAATCAAGGCGAAAAAGCCGCCAAAGCATGGGGCTGCGACATGACCTATGATTATGTCAAAATCAACGCCGACTACCGCACTTGATTTTTGAATTTAATTAATGCAGAAAAAAGAGGTTGTGCTTCGTGCATAACCTCTTTTGATGTTTCTAGGATAAATATCGCTATGGCGTTTATTTTTTTGTCAGAACCAACACTCTCGAATAATCGCAGTGGATAGTTTTCTTTAATACGAAGTTGTGGTTATCGAAATAATTCAACATGTCTGTTTTTATAAATGTTTTATACGGCTTCGGTTCTAATAATTCAATCGGCAGGAATATTATCTTCTGTGTCAATTTACTCGGTCGTTCCCATTCGGTGACGATTAAAGTTCCGTCATCTTTAAGCAAACGTCGCGTCTCGGCTAAGATTTTTGCAGCGAGTTCCGACGGCAGTTCGTGCAAAACGAGCGATATTGTGATAATATCAAATGAATTGCTTGGAAGTTTTGTATCAGTTGCGTCACAGAGCGCGGTTTGAATGTTGCTCAGATTTCTTGCTCTAATCTCACGACGTGCGATTTCAAGCATTTCGGGGGAGAGGTCTATTGCCGTAATTTCAGCATTGTGATTTCGCTCCGCAATTTCGATGATCGACTGCCCCGTGCCCGTGCACATGTCCAATA
>JBGUUF010000086.1:0-1113 GCA_045133435.1 Acutalibacteraceae bacterium | reverse complement strand
CCCTCAGTCGTTTTAAATTCATAATACGGATACTGAGACTCTTCATCAATCAACTCGCGCAAATCTGTTATCTGCGTGGTGATTTTCTTCGCGTTGTTTTCGGTAATGCCGATCGTCGGGTAGGTCTTTATCAGATAAAACGGCGAAATTATTATCAGGAACACCGCCGCTACTATGAAAAACCATTTCCATATAAAGCATTTTTTTACTTCCTTTTCGTACCATTCGGGTGTGTATTCGACCATGTTAATTTTCTCCCTTCGGGTTATAATTATTTGCTTCATTGATTTCAATTCTATTTCGGAATATTCTTCCTCATAGACTCAATTGCCTGTGCTCTTGTAATGCTTCACGCTGATGCGCCAAAAGATGTATGCGGCGAGATAAACTACAATTCCAACCAGCGGCGCGATGTAGATGTAGATTTCGGGATACTGCGCCAAGTCATCCTTGCGCAGAAGATATTGCGCGGGGAAGTAGTTGACGAATGCGAACGGGACGATGTATATCATTATCGTCTGGAAAAACTTATTGAATATGCTTATCGGATAGCCTGCAAACCGGCGCATTTGCCAATAAAAGATATTGCGCAGGCTGTTTGTCTCGACGAAATAGAAGCTGAGTGAGCTGAAAAATATGAATATTCCACCCTGTATCAATATGCCGCCGATTATTGCAAAAATATAGTACAATATTGATTCAACATTCCACACGATACCCACGCGGTTTGCCGAGATGATGAATAGCACTATGCCAAGTCCGCCGTGTCCCCACGCGGCGATTATATCGGCGTTGTTGGAGATGAGCTGTATCAGCAGCCCCCGCGGGGTTATCATCAGCCTGTCAAAACGTCCTTCGCGTATCATTCGGCTGAAATCGCGCAAATCGGCAAACAGCACCACCACCGCGCTGTATGTCAGGAACAAAATGCTGTAAAGGAAGAGCATTTCGTTAATATCCCAATCGTTGAGCTTGTCGAATTTCATCAGTGTGAGGTAAATTACGATGATGCCCGTAGCTTCTCGGAAAAATACGGCAAAAGTTGCAACGAGCGTATCAACTTTATATTGCAATCTCACGTTAAAACTCATTTTCAGAGCCTTTGCTATTGTC
>JBGUUF010000085.1:0-4241 GCA_045133435.1 Acutalibacteraceae bacterium | reverse complement strand
CGATGCGCTTTGGCTCGGCGAAATTCGCCAGCAGCACGGCATCTGTGCCGAAACGGCTGTCGGGGCTTACATAGATCACTCGCCCGCCTGCGAGCGGTTCTTTGGTAAACTCAGTGTTAATAGTAAATCAATCCCAGTATGTTAATATAAACCAAACGGCGGAACGCTTCTTTGGGAGAAACGCTCCGCCGAAATTTTGGAAGCATGAGAATCTAATTAAAATTACTCAGCAGAAGGAGCACCAACGGGACAGTTGGATGCGCAAGCGCCGCAATCAATGCAAGCGCTGGAATCGATTACATAAGGAGTACCCTCTGTGATAGCACCAACAGGGCAATCTGCTGCGCAAGCGCCGCAACCGATGCAATCCTCGCTAATCTTGTATGCCATAATTAAGCACCTCCATAATTTTATTGTATCTTCATTTTACATCAATCAAACCAAAAATGCAAGCCTTTTCACAAGATTTAATGAATATTTCAAACAAAATATAAATTAATACAGAAAAGGATAAAAAGACAAATTATTCGCCTTTATTTTTGGGAGCGGAATGACCGTTACCGTTTTGGGGAGCGCCGCCCTTTTTGCCGGAATGAGGCTTGCCTTTGTATTTATTGTGCGGCTTACCGTGCGGCGGTCGGTCACCCTGTGCATTATCCCTGCCGGAATTGTTATTTCTGCGCTGGAAATTCTCACCGTCTGCATGTCCCGAATTTCCGCGATCGTGATTTTTGGGATTGCCGCCCTGATACGGCTTGCCACGGCGATTGTTGTTTCTGCCGCCGTTCTGTCTGCGCGGCTTTGCGGCTGCATCCTCGCCGTTTTCCAGTTCCTCCAGCTCATTGAGCATTTCCAGTTCCTCGCCCGATTCGGGGATATCAAACTTTGAGGGGAGACTGTCGATGTAATCGTCAACAACAACCTCGTTGCGCGAGTCTCCGCATTTTTTGAGTTCAAAAATCTTATACGACTTAGGCGGCGATTCGATTGCGCTGTCCAAACGCACCTTCACCCTGCCGGCGATAAGCTCCTGATCGATGACAACGCCCTTGCCGTCGGGAGTGATGACAGTCGAGCCTATTCTCGGCGAAGTGCGTATCAAATCCTCATACGCGTCCTGCTCGTGCTTGAGACAGCACATAAGCCTGCCGCATGTGCCCGAAATTTTTATCGGGTTGAGCGACAATCCCTGCTCCTTCGCCATTTTGATGGAAACCGACTGGAATTCGCCCATAAACTGCTTACAGCAGAACGGGCGGCCGCATACTCCCAAACCGCCGAGCATCTTCGCCTCGTCTCGCACGCCTATCTGACGCAGCTCGATTCGGGCGCGGAACACACTCGCCAGATCCTTGACCAACTCGCGGAAATCCACGCGGCCTTCGGCCGAAAAGCTGAAAAGTATCTTGCTGTTGTCAAACGTATACTCGACCTCCAGCAGGTTCATATCCAGTCCGTGAGCCTTGATTTTTTCGTTGCATATGTCAAAAGCCCGCGCCGCCTTGCGTTTATTATCCTCCACACGCTGCATGTCTTCTTTGTTTGCCTTGCGTATGATCGTCTTTAATTCGTGGTTAAGCTCCTCGTCGGGAATTTCGCGGCGACCGAGCACAACTTCGCCGCATTCCGTGCCGCGAATAGTCTCGACTATCGCAAAAGAGCCGACCTCAAGCTCCTCGTCATTGGGCTGAAAATAATAGATTTTTCCGCCCCTTTTAAATCTCACACCTATAATCTCAGCCATAATTCCTCCGCTGTAAAATAATCGCCAGCCGCGTGTTGAAGAGCGGCATGCTTATATTTATTTTGAGCGAGTCGTTCAAACTGCTCAATTCATCAAGATACTGCATCAATACATCTGTCGGGCGCATCGTGCCGAGCCTTGTGACCTCCTGCGACGGGGAGCTAAGCGTGTCGGATGCACCTACCGACACCATCAGCGACTGCCGTATTCTGTCGCATAATCTCTCACATACTGCACCGCCCAGCGAGCGGTCTTTGCCGATTTTTGCGCACTCTGCGGCGAGTTCGAGTTCACTGCCGTAACATGCCGCGTGAAGTATCCCGTCGGCTATGCTGTCAGCCTTGTCGCTGAATTCATCACTGCCGCCGCTTCCCGCCAATCGGAGTGCGTCGCCTAAATTCCCCCCGCATTTAATGCAAAGCGCGCGCGCCTGCTCGTCCGACAGTTCGGAATGAACCCTGCGTATAAACGCCCCGCCCTCCTCGAAATCTACGGGGTGAAGCGTTATCAGCCGTCCGCGCGAACGAATGGTCGTGAGCAGATTCATCGCCGATCTGCAGGTCATTATGAACACGACATGCGGCGGTGCTTCCTCGAATATTTTCAGGAAGGCATTCTGCGCGGGAGCAAGCATGTTGTCGCAATCCTCCAGCAGAAACACGCGCTTGTCAGCTTCGTTCGGCGCGGTCAAAGAATCCTTGCGCATCTCGCGTATGGTGTCAATGGAAATCGCGTTGAGTTTTCCGCTGCCCTTGACATAGATCAAATCGGGGTGAATGTCGGCCTTCAGCTTGCGACAATGCGGGCATTCGCCGCTGAGGGGGACGCCGCAATTACACAACACCCCCTGCGCGATAATATGCGCCAGTGTGGTTTTGCCCAAGCCGTCCGCGCCCTCGATGATGAATGCGTGCGGGATGTGTCCGCTTTCCATCATTCCGCCCAACAGCGAAATAACGTCTCGATTGCCGCAGAAGTCCTTGGCTATATTTGCCGCCGCACCGCTGAATTGCAGATCGCTCAGCATTTAACGAAATTCTCTACGTCGAGGACAAATATCGTTGCGCCGCCGACTGTGACTTCAACGGGAACGCTCTTGAAAAGCGTCAGGTCAAACTCAGTCTTATCTCCCACTGTTTCGGTTCTCTTGTGGGAATACGTCTTGATTATATCCATTGCCTCATCGACCTTTTCATTGTCCGTTCCGATGAGAAATGTGGTATTGCCTGCCTTGAGGAATCCACCGGTGGTGGACAGTTTAGTAGCTATAAATCCCTTAGCCGCGAGGTTGTTGGACACTGCGGGGCTGTCGTCGTTATTCACAATAGCAATCAAAAGCTTCATAAAAATCATCCTTTATGTCAAATCATTAAATTTACACAAAATATGCTCTTTTATTTTAACACATTTATTTCATTAATTCCAGTGTTTAACAAAATTTTTATACATTCTTTGTCAATTATTTCGCCCGGCATCACTACAGGCACTCCCGGAGGGCACGGACATGCCGCTTCCGCCGCAATTCTGCCCTCCGCCTGCTCGGTTGGGATAAATTCTCTACTATGCGTCAACACCTCGCGCGGCATCATGGCGCACTCGGGAAGTCTGCGGAATTCCACGTCATCCGCCGAATTTGTCAGCGGCTTGCCGACGGGGAATTCAACTATTGCATCGCGCAGACGTGAAATATCGCGCGGTGTGTTGAAGGGCGTGAGTATAAAGACAACCGCCGCTCGGTCGCTGTGCTCGCATTCCACGTTGCGTTTTCGGAAATATTCCGCCGCATCGTCGCCTGTCATACCGACGCATTCGGTGAGCAGAGTCAAGCGCACAGGGTCGCACTCGCCTTTCGGCAGTTCAAACCCGACATTCAGTGCGCACTCGCGCAGCTCTGCCACGGTTTCCGCCAGCCTTGCGAATTCCTCCGAACCTCTCGCCTGCATCCACGCGCGCGCAATATCCAGCGATGCCATCGTGGGATACGGCGGGCTTGTCGAGCCGAAAAGCGCCATCGCCGACTTGATTTTCTGAGCCGCGCGCAGGTCACTGCAATTCAGCCACGCGCCTCCGGTTATCACGGGCAACGTCTTGTGCGCCGAGCATGCCGAAGCCGCCGCACCGAGCTGAATCGGATGCTTGCCGAATGCGACCAGGTGCGTTCCGTGGGCATTGTCCACCAACAGCGGAACGCCGAATTCACGGCACACTGCGGCGATCCCCGATATATCCGACATGCAGCCGTAATAATCGGGCGATGTGATATAAACCGCCACCGCACCGCGATTTGAATTGAGCGCGTCACGAACATCGTCGGGATGAATACGACCTGTAAGACCGCGCCCGCAGTCGTCGCTGTGCATTACCCATTTTGTGTTCAAACCCAGTAAAATTGCCGTATTGACCGCACTGCGGTGAATGTTTCGGGAAAATATTACCGTGTCGCCGATGTTGGTGAATGCGGCCAGCATGCCCTGAATTGCGAGCGTGCAGCCCCCCG
>JBGUUF010000084.1:0-2786 GCA_045133435.1 Acutalibacteraceae bacterium | reverse complement strand
TTTTTCAAATTATACCATTCCTCTCTTTCTTCTGTCTCTCCCAAATTATCATATACTCTCTGGCTCCAACTGAGCCGTTCAATTCTGCATTTGCTTCTCTCGAGAGTTCTCAACTCCGAGGAACTGCTTATAAAATAGGTCTTGGTTTTAATTATAGCACACCAATGTAACTTTTACAAGAATTCACCATCATTTATAACAGCAATTTTTTCACCATTACAGTATTAATATTAACTAAAAATAGTCTGAAAAAGTTTGGTCAATCAGCCTATGACAATTATTTTTGAAAAATGTTATAATATGCTTATCAACGTGCGGTCAGCTTTGCAGTATGTAAGATTTCTGACTGTGCTTTTTTATTCCTGTCAGGAGGTCCTAATTGTGACAAATGAACGCCGCGCTTCATTCAGACTGCCGCAGGATGCAGTTTCCGACATTCCACCCGACTGCATTTATCTCAACGACAACCAAAGCTGCTCGATCCTGAGAACTCAGCGGTGTGACGGTGAATCATGTTCCTTTCGGCGCACTCATGAGCAGTCTGACCTATCCAATAAAGCTGTGGTAAAAATGCTCAACTCACTCAGCGCGGAACAGCAGAAAAAAATCGCGTCCTCCTACTACGGCGGCAAAATGCCGTGGAGAGCATGCGAAAAGTCAAGCAAATAAACATCGACGAGAAAGGCGGCAAAAATTATGTTTTGCATAGGAGATACGGTGCTTTTCGGCACCGAGGGCGTATTTGTCATTGACCAAATCACGCAGAAGGAGATCGGCGGCAAAACCGCAGATTATTATGCTCTCAAGTCACGCGGCAAGGACAATTCTGTCATCTATCTGCCGCTGGAAAATCAAACGCTCATCGGCAAGGTCCGCCCGCTTCTCACCGAATCGGAGATATGTGAGCTGCTCACAAAAATATCCGATTTTGACGACCTTTGGATAGACGACAACAAGCTGCGAAAGGAAAAATTTCAGGAGATATTGCAATCAGGCGACCGCGAGGAATTGATTCGGCTGGCAAGTACGATTTACAAGCACCAGCAGGACATGAAGCTCAGACACAGAAAGCTGAGCATTTCCGACGAGCGCATACTCAAGGAAGCCGAGCGCATCATCAGCATTGAATTCGCCTATGTGCTCAACATAGACCGCAGCGACGTCCCGAAATACATTCAAAGCCATATCAATATTGCATAAACAGCACACCCTGCGATTTGTCTTAATTGAACAAATCGCAGGGTGTGTTTTTGTATTAAAATCAATCTTGGAAAAGAGATGTCGAAAGGTATCTGTCGCCTGTGTCGGGGAGCAGCACAACTATGTTTTTGCCCTTGTTTTCGGGACGCTTGGCGACCTCCACAGCAGCCCACAATGCGGCACCGGAGGAAATTCCCACCAGCACGCCTTCCTTCTTGCCGATTTCTCTGCCCATCGCGAATGCATCCTCATCCGCCACGGGGATGACCTCATCGTAAACCTTAGTGTTAAGTATCTCCGGAACGAAGCCCGCGCCGATGCCCTGAATCTTGTGTCCACCGGCAGTGCCCTTGGAGAGAACGGGAGAAGACAGCGGTTCGACCGCAACTACCTTAACATCGGGATTCTTGGATTTAAGATACTCGCCGATACCCGTGATAGTGCCGCCCGTGCCTACACCGGCAACGAATATATCGACATCGCCCTGTGTGTCCGCCCAGATTTCGGGACCTGTGGTGTTAAAATGCGCCTTGGGATTCGCCGCATTGACAAACTGACCCGGGATAAAGCTGTCGGGTATCTCCTTGGCAAGCTCCTCCGCCTTGGCGATAGCACCGCTCATGCCCTTTGTGCCATCGGTCAGCACCAGCTCCGCACCGTACGCCTTCATCAACGTGCGGCGCTCCACCGACATGGTTTCGGGCATTACGATGATGATCCTGTAGCCGCGTGCCGCCGCGATAGAGGCAAGACCGATGCCTGTATTGCCCGAGGTAGGCTCGATAATTACCGAGGTCGGCTTGAGCAGACCCTTCGCCTCCGCGTCGTCGATCATCGACTTGGCGACTCTGTCCTTGACCGAGCCTGCGGGATTGAGATACTCCAGCTTCGCCAACACAGTGGCTTCCAGCGCATGGTCCTTCTCAATGTGCGTGAGCTCCAGCAAGGGTGTGCCGCCGATAAGCTCATCTACTGACTTATAAATTCTGCCGTTATTTTTTTCATTCATTGTTAATTCCTACTTTCTTTATAGGCTATGTATGAATTATAGCACGGCTTTTTTGATATGTCAATAGATTTTTTAAATAATTAGAACTTATTAATTAATTCATCGCGCGCATCGGGTCAAATAGCTGCTGAATCTCCTCCGCTAAGCCCGCATTCTCGCGTTTAGTCAAATCGGGGTCGTCGCGCAGAATTTCCTTTGCCGCCTCCTGCGCCATCGAGAATATCTGCATATCGGTCATCATGTCGGCTATCTTCATATCGGGCAGACCGTGCTGGCGCGAGCCGAAGAAATCGCCCGGACCGCGCTGTTTGAGGTCCTCGTTGGCTATCTCAAAGCCGTCGTTCGTCTTGCACATTGTCTGCAAACGCGACACAGCCGCTTCATTGCGCGCGTCGCTGATGAGGATGCAGTAGGATTTATACTGCCCTCTTCCCACTCGTCCGCGAAGCTGATGAAGCTGTGAAAGTCCGAAGCGTTCGGCATTTTCGATAACCATGATCACCGCGTTCGGCACGTTCACGCCGACCTCGACCACAGTGGTGGATACCAATACATCAAGCTCTCCCGAGGCAAACTG
>JBGUUF010000083.1:0-3130 GCA_045133435.1 Acutalibacteraceae bacterium | reverse complement strand
GAATTACCGAATATTACGCACACAAGGACGAGGGCAAAGGCTTCGGTCGTCTGCCTGACCTGATACTGCTCGACGGCGGTGAGGGTCATGTAAATGCAATACGCCCGCTCATCGAGGCATCGGGACTGCCTATCGCGCTCTTTGGCATGGTCAAGGACAGCAAGCACAAGACCCGCGCAATTGCGGCGGGAGGTCGAGAGATTTCGCTCACACGAAGCCGCGCGGCATTCACGCTGGTGTCTACGATACAGGACGAGGTGCACCGATTCGCTATAACCTATCACCATGCCAGCCACGGCAAGTCGGTCATCAACAGCACGCTGACGCAGATAGAGGGCATAGGTCCGACCCGCGCGAAGGAATTATTGAAGCATTTCAAGACCATAAACGCGATATATGCCGCCTCGGTGGAGGAGCTATGCGAGGTCAAGGGCATGAATCGCAAGGCCGCCGAGAATATAAAGAACGGTGTGATGAAAAAAGAAAAAGAGGATTAAATATTTTCGACAACTGCGCAGTATCCATAAAATTAAAGAGAAAATGGAAGATTTGCGAGCGGCAGTCAGACGATGGAGTTGAAGATAAAAAGAAATGTGTAAAACTTAGGGACAATATCGGGAGAAATCCGCAAAGTTTTGTGACTTTCGACATAATTGTATATAAATACTTTACAGCGTTTGAATTATGCTGTATAATAAAAGTCAGTAACTTCAAAATTACGTTCCGAAAGTGCCTGTAAATGGATTTTTCGGATTATATTTATGAAAGGATTTGCTGCCCATGTGAGTGATCACCGGTACAGCAAGAGGCAGACGGCTCAAGACTCTGGAGGGTGTCGATGTGCGACCAACTACCGACAGAGTAAAAGAAGCCATCTTCAGCGTGATTCAATTTGATATTGAGGGGCGCATGATGCTCGATCTGTTTGCAGGCAGCGGACAGATGGGCATTGAAGCGCTCAGCCGCGGAGCCGCCAAGGCTGTGTTTGTAGACAGCGCGGCAAATGCAGTCGCAGTGGTTAAGGAAAATCTCAAGACCTGCGACTTGATGAAGTCCGCCGTCGTCGTACAGAGCGAAGCTAAGATGTATTTAAGCGGCTGTGCCTCGGCAGGCAAGGATAAATTTGACGTTGCATTTCTCGACCCGCCCTACAACAAGGGGATTTTGCAGGATATGCTTCCGTCGGTGACGCGTGTCATGAAGGATAGCGGTGTTATCATATGTGAAAGTCCGCTCGATGATAAGCTCCCCGAGACGGTGGAAAACTTTGCTATATCCAAAGAATACCGCTACGGCAAGATCAAGGTCACATTCTACCGTGTGCCGCAGACTGACGATGACGGGGGCGAGGGTTGATGAAAATTGCAATTTGCCCGGGCAGCTTTGACCCGATAACTCTGGGGCATCTGGATATAATTCAGCGCGCTTCGGTCATGTTTGATAGGGTGATAGTTGCTGTGTTGGTCAATCCCGAAAAAAATCCCTCGTTTACGGCAGAGGAGCGGCTGGCGATGATAAACAAGGTCACTGCCGACATGCCGAATGTCGAGGCGGAGTGCTTTGAAGGACTGCTCGCCGATTATGCCAAAATGAAAAACGCGCAGGCTATCGTCAAGGGTCTGAGAGCTGTGACCGACTTTGAATATGAATTTCAGATGTCGCTCATCAACAGAAAGCTGAACCCCGAGACAGATACGATATTCCTCACCACGAGCGTGCAGCACATGTATCTCTCGTCCAGCATGGTCAAATCCGTTGCCCGCTTCGGCGGCGATATTTCGGAGTTTGTGCCCGAGTGCATTTGCGAAGAGATAAAAGAAAGACTGTGCAAGTGATTAAAAAATCAAAACATTAAGGAGTTGCATATATTAATGAAAAGTATTGAAGAATTGCTGGAAAGCATGGACATCGTTATGGACAAGGCGACCAATGTCCCCTTTAAGCCGGGCAAGTGCATGGTAGATGCCGACGAGCTCAACAGGATCATCGACGACATCCGCATCAACCTCCCTCAGGAGATCCGCCAGGCAAAGGCTATCGTTGCAGAGCGCGGCACTATCATTGATGACGCCAAGAAGGAAGCCGATGAGATCATCCACAAGGCTGAAGACAGAGCCAGAGCACTGGTAAATCAGGAAGAAATCTACAAGCAGGCTCAGGCCAAGGCTATGGAAATGATAACCACCGCTCAGGAAAAGTCGAAGGAAGTCAAGAAGGCAGCCATCGAGTTCTCCGACAACATACTGCTCAACACAGAAAATGCAGTTACACAGAGTCTTGAGGTCATCAGACAGTCCAGAAAGGGTCTGCGTTCGGCAGCTCAGGCTGAGGCAGCTAAGAAATCAAGAAGAGCCGCAGTTAATGTTGACGATTCCGATGTTGAAAACTCAGACGAGGAATAATAAAAGCCTAATTATAATGTTAAAAAACAAAAACAGCGTAATTCACAAAACTTGTTTGAATTACGCTGTTTTTTTACGCTATCCGCTGTACATTTTCAACAAAGGTGGAAAAGTATGAAATCAGTTGAAAATTAATAAAAAATTCTTGGTGAATATTAAGCAAAAGGCATTGACTTTTTGTGGTGGTAGAGTTTATAATGAATAAGCAAGTGGGTCAAAGTGGGTGACTGTGGTACAACGTGGTGGAGATATGAGGCGAAAGTGGTGCGAAGCACATTTTTTCGCTGAAAGTCCGCGTACAATGTGCCGACTAATTTCACTTATTAGATCGTGGCAGTCATTTTTACACACTTGATTTCTGATTTTTCTGCAGTCTTATCCACCGACCGGTGAATTACTGCCTAACTTAATATTATATCAGATCTTGCGGCTTTTTTCAATGCAAAGTCTATATGAAATTATGGGCAGTTTATTAAACGAAAAGGAGGCTGAGTCGTATGTTGGTAGGCAGTGCAGTGCACAGCATAGATCCCAAAGGGCGTGTTGTCATTCCCGCCAAGTATCGCAGCGACCTCGGCTCCACAGTTTATGTCACCAGCGGTGCGGGCGGATGCATCCGTGCGTATTCCGAGACAGAGTTCCTCAAGGTGCTCGACAAACTCCGCGCGGGCAACGCCCAGATGAATGTTTTGCGACGCAAGATACTCGCTTCCACCGAGCAGCTCAAT
>JBGUUF010000082.1:0-12459 GCA_045133435.1 Acutalibacteraceae bacterium | reverse complement strand
CTTTTTGATATTTCATACATCAAAACAAAAGAAGAAACAAGCTCATAATCTCCATTACGCACACATTCTTGTATACGCAATTTTGCTTGAGTTTCTAATGATTTCCTTAGCTGACTTTGATTATCATAAGGACGATTATAACAACAGTTATCTAAATAGATTTTCATAAGCTTTCCTTTATAACAGATTGTCAATTTGTATGAATCCTATACTTATTATAATCCATTCGTAAACAAGAGTCAATACAATTTGGTTCTAAAGATTTGACAGAAATTTTATAGTCCGAATTGCCCTATAAGCCCGGCACAGGGGGGGACGTGCGCCGCTTTCAGCCGGGGAACAGGCAATCGGAATCTATGTAAAAACCGCACACAGGCGAAATGTCGCAAACTGTGAGCGGTCGTTGTTGTCAGTTGTTCTGAAAGTCGTGAATGATATTGATTATATCGTTCTGCTCCTGCTCGGATACGCCTATGCTTTCAAGAGCCTGTCGTGTTCCGCAGTCGGAACAGATCAGCGTCGAATTATCGAGTCGTGACAGTGCCGGGTGACCGGTGTACTGTTTCCCACAGATCGGGCAGATGTTGTATAAATTGATTAATTCTTTCATCTGACTGCCTCCCATGTTTTTTCAATTGCGCTTTGAAGAATATCGATATCAAAATCAAAGTTATCGTATCCTTCGGCACAGGTGTGGATGTAGCTGCCGGTCGGTAATCCGAGCGGTCGGTCTTCGTGCATGATATATACGAAAACCCGACGCCTTCGGATTCTGCCCGTTCGGATTCCTTTGACTGGAAGGATCATTTCTTTCTTGTAGTAGAAAGTTGGGTACCCTTCGTAAAGGTCGAGATTCCGCTCATCACGTTCGCTGACCTCCCAGACCGCAACGGGAACCGTACCGTCGGGATTCTGTTCGATAGTCAGATAGGCACCGGTCTTGCTCCCTTTGAACAACAGCTCCCAGCCGTTGAGCGTTCCTGTTCCGATAACTCTCGATTCGGGACAGCGTCTCATCATTTGTCGAACGTTCAGGTTGCTTCCGTAGGCAATGTAATATCTTTTTTCCATGTTCAAGACTCCTTTCAAATTTGCCTTCTACCACCTTAAGCCCGCCAAGGCGGGTAAGGCAGGTCTGTGACTATGTCCTTCAGGCTGTTCTGCCGAACCTGAAGGCGGGGTCTCCGTCAAGGCGCTTGGTGAAAAGGTCTCTCGCGGTTTTGAATTCGTCCCCGATGAATCCGAGTCTTACCAGCCAAGTCCGCATGGCGAATCTGGAATTCTCGGTCTGCATTCTTCTCGGGAGTGCGGACTTTTGTGCTTTCGCGGCTTGGCTGAGTGCCAAGCAAAGCTGAATGTAGCTTTTCAGCTGTCCGGCGTGAAGTCCGCCCTTGCGACCGTTGCCGGGGTTGTCAAACTGAAAAAGTCTGAACTCGATCGTGCCCTTGGTGAAGGTCGCGTGGAGGTTGAGCATGTGGTAGCGGCTGCGGTTGTAGTGTGCGCTTCTGCAATCGTTGCCGAGGGTCGAGTACCAAATCTCCGCAAGTTCGCTCATCGTTGTGGGCTTTGCCGCATTCAGCCTTCCCAAGAAGGTGGGGTTGACCGCTTTGCAGTAGTGGTTGATGCGGCTTTCGGCAATGTTGATTGCTCTTGCGAGGAGGTGCTCGTGGCTTGCCATGATGTTGGCGAGGTTTCTCAGGCTCTGCGGTGTGTGCCCGTTCGCTCCGATGTGGATGTGAACTCCGCAGCCGAGGTTGGGGTTGCTCTTGGCGCCTGCCTTTCTTAAAAGGCGGGTGATTTTCTGAAGGTCCTCGATGTCCGCGTAGGTGAGGATCGGGGTGATAAGCTCCGCACCGTCGCCCTCGATGCTGCCGTCGTATGCGACCGTCCATTTGCGGTTCAGTGTGTCGGTGCAGTACCATCTGTTTCCGTTGCGATAAACCGTGTGCTCGGTGCCGAAGAATTTTGCAACCGTTCTGCAGGCTTTCTCGCGGGTGATTTTTGCCATCTCGATCTCAACGCCGATGGTCTGCTGCTTCATCGCTTCGATTTGCTTTCTGGTCTTTTCTGTCATGGTAGTTTCCTCCGTTTTTGCTTTGGTGTTTTCCCTTTCGGTGTACACATATTCGCTCTAAATCGGAGAAATAGCAAGTCATTTTGCGATAATATACTACACAAAGATGTACATAAAAAACTGTGTAATACTGACCGCCGGAAAAGTGGGGACCAGTCCCATATTACCTCTGAAGAGGTACATTATCAAGTCAATTCCGGATAATAAACTACACAAACTTTGGCTGTGAATTATGTGTGGTTTTTCATCAGCTTACCTGTCTCATCAGCGCAGGGAGGTAATCTCCTGCGGACACCCCGTTCAGGGGTGTTTCGACTGTTAATTAATCAAGTGATTTTCCAGTTAAGAACCTTTGCGAGAAGTTCATTGTACATATTTTTATAAACATCACGCTCGCTCTCTGCCTTTGACAGATTCTGTTTCAGTGCCTCGGCTTCCTCAGAGGTCAATCCATCCTGATCGGCTTCAATTTTCAGGCTGAGGCTTTTTGCCATAGCGATATCGATTTTTCGCATCTCTTCTTCGGAACAGGTACCGTAATAGTCACCGATACGCTCTTTCGCTACCGTGGTAATCTGTTCACAAATCGCTACGGAGGATTTGATTGACTGAATCTTCACATGGAGATGTGAATCGTATTTTTCCTTTGTTGTCAGATAAACGACTTCCACCGTTTTTGAAACCGCGTTGAGGTTCTGATTGGAAACAATGATCGCCGGGCGTCCCGAATAGATTTCACTCCCGCATTCGATATAGTCTGAACTTTTCTGGATGAAGAACATTTCTCCGCGTTTCAGGTCTTTATTGAATCCGCTCATACATCTTCCTCCTCGTCCCGACAAATCTCTTCTCCGTCAAGTTTGCGGACACGGTCGTCGCCGTCAAAGACAACATTCAGACAGCTTCCGTTGTCCCAGCTCACCATCAAAGAACCGATATCGTCTACACCACGCACGGTGCCTTTTGTTCCGGCGGGAGGCGCTTGGGCATCATCCATATGCAAAAGTTCGACCCGCGTTCCGGCAGGGTATTCTTCACGTAGCCGGGCAAGGGCTTCTTTATTCGGAAGTTTCATCGTCGGCACCTCCGTTCTTGAACGCTGAAGAACCCTCAAGGTTCCTGAGCAGGATTTTGCGCGTGATCTTATGCTCTCTGCCGATGAAGCCGAGGCGCAGAAGGAAACACCTGAAAGCGTATTTTTCGTTGTCGACCGGTTTCTCGGTCATCGACACGCGCTTAGCGTTGGCACTGAGTTTGCACAGGGCGCAGATGAAAGCGGTGTAGGCTTTGACTTCGTCCGGGCTGAGATCGCTTGCGTCGGCGAACCAAGGAAACACGATCTCGTCGCTGTCCTCTTCGATCGGGAGGTCTTTAAGACCGAGAGCCTTTTTGATAAGACCGCTCTTGCCCTGAACAAGCTGACGGAGCAGGTCGATGTTGGCTTTGTCCTTCGGAAGGTAAACCGTAAGCCCCACAGTTTCGCCGTGTTCCGTGTTTTCCTCTTCATCGGATACTTCTTCGGCTTCGCTGTTTTCCGCTGTGTCGGGCGAGTCCGGCGCGGTTTCGGGAAGCTCCGCGTTGAAACCGTGAGCGGCAAGCTGTTCCAGAAGATTCTCGATAACCCCGGTGTCAGCCCGGTCATCGAAGCTGAGTACTCCGTTGCGGTCGATGGTGATGAAATCAATCGTGTAGGCGAAGCTCGGCGCACCCTGATATTTCGCCGGGCTGCCGATAGTTTCCGCTACAAGATTGACAAGCTCTTTACGGTCGCTGCCTGTGACGTTGTAGTTTGCTGTGAATGTTGACATCTTTATGTCCTCCTTTGTTTTTTGGTAGGCACATATTACCGTCCCGGGAGTGATTTATCAAGTGTGATTATGACAGAATAATGTAGGAATAATTTGTGAATATTATCGACTAATCGCCGGAACACTTTCGGATTTCCTTTTTTATCAGCTCGATAGCCTTGTCACAGGCTTCACATACGTCACCGCCGGGGTATTCCTCTTTTATCATTTCCAGATATTCGATGACTCGTTCATAGCTCATCGGGATCACCTCCGAGATGAAAATACACAATGCCTGCAAGCACAAATACCGCACAGGGCAATGCTATGCCGTTGCCCCACATCTTATATTCCGCTGAATCCGAATGGGGGTTTGTGATCCATTTAATCAACTGCTTGTCCGACTTCGGCTTTGATGCGGCGCCTGTTACCGTGCGGTGGGTCTCAAATACATTACGCCAATAAGCAATATCTACCTCGGTGGGTTTCTCCGTTCCGAGGTCAGAGCACCACCAGTCGGGAAATCCCTGAAGCCGGGCACATTCTGTCGGCGTCAGTCTGCGGACGATATATGCTGTTTCGGAGGAGTCGTTGACGGCAGGCGGGTCTTTATAGTCGGTTGCCGTTAGAGTGGGGCTGACATCTTTTCCGGCATGGGTAAAATGGGTGTCTTTTCCGAGAGAATATGTCGGTTCGGCTACAGCGCCGGGACCTTTTGCGACAATCGTCGGTTCAAGCTCTTCTTCAACCGCTATGTTATACTTGGCGTTGATGCCCTGATTAAACGCGGCGCGGTCGATTCCGTAGGCGACAGCGTGACGGTCAACGGAGTCAAGCGTGAAAGATACATCTTCATTGACGCCGCTTCCCTGTGGACCGTTCTTATCGGCTCTGCCTATCATGGAGCCTTGGACTGCCACCACAGCCATACCTCCCTGATTGCAGGAGGGGTTTCCTCCGTTGCCGTCAATGGTACGCGATGTATCGGCTTCATAGAACCCGCTGTTCGGGTTGTCTGATTTCATCGCGTTGCTGTCCTTTGAACAGATACCGTAAACCTTCGGCTCAAAAAGCGTCTGGTCATTGTTGCAGGAGAGCGTCGCCGACTTGTTCGTCTGTATCAAAGGACCTTTGCCGCCGCCTTCGCAGCCGGAACGGATTTTCATCACGAGAGGTACATTGTTCCCGCCGGTTCCCATTCGGGATGTCAACGTTTCAAACACACCGTTTTCGGATACCTTGATGCGGCTGTCAATCGGATGATTATCAAGCGCGACAGCAGCAGGCACCGTCCCGGCTCTCAGCGTCGGAGATTTTTCTTCCTCGTAACCGATCGTGCGGCTTTTAGCGGAATGCTCCGTACAAAAGCCCGCCGAGTACTTTTCCGTGCGAACTGCCCCTGATTCTTCTTTGTTTTCCATTACACATGGCGGGTGATGGGCTTCTGCACGGAGAGTGCTTGTCACATCTTCGGAGACATCCATGCGGTTGCCTCCCTGATCGTTCAGGCAGAGGCTTGATGCAGCAGTGCCTTTTCCAACACGGCAGGCAGTTTCTTGCCACGAACGGAGGCTCTGCGCAGAATACCCTGACAGGCCTTCGGACTCAAATAGTATTTTTCCGGCACGCCTTCCTGCAAAATCTGCGACAAGGAAGATACGTTTTCTTCGCTGGGGAACTCCCCAATATTGTGCATCAAGGACTCGCCACGCGACGGAGAAATCATCTCCCACGATCTCACCTGCGGGGAACCACTTATCAGGCTGAGAAACAACAGCGGTTTCGTCTTTGATTTGACAGACGCTTTCGAGGACGCAGCGGAAGTCATCGCCCTTGTTTGACGAAAAGGCGCCCGGCACATTTTCCCAGACGACATATTTCGGATACTTGCCATCGGTCGCACACCTCATTTCTTTTATGATTCGGACAGCTTCGTAAAACAAATTGGAGCGGGAGCCGTCCAGCCCGGCTCGCCTTCCTGCAACTGACATGTCTTGGCAGGGTGAACCAAAAGTGATAATATCTACAGGTTCAACTTTTCCGCCGTTCATAGCGGAAATATCGCCGTAGTGTTTCATAAACGGCAGTCGCTTGGTGGTTACTCTGATCGGGAACGGTTCTATTTCCGACGCCCAGACCGGGGTGACGCCGGATAACAGACCGGCTAACGGAAAACCGCCCGATCCGTCAAACAGACTGCCGAGAGTGAGTTTATCATTCATCGGAGATAAAGACCTCCTCATATTTCAGGACAGCGCCGCCGCGTTCGACGGATACACTATCGGAAGAACCGACCTGTTCAATGTATCGGTTAACGATCACGTCACAGAATTTCTCGTCGAGCTCGATGGTGTAACAAATGCGGTCGGTCTGTTCACAGGCGATAAGCGTAGAGCCGGAGCCACCGAAGGGATCAACCACGATGGAATTGGTCGATGAGGAATTCTGTATGGGATATGCAAGCAGCGGGATCGGCTTCATGGTTGGATGGTCGCCGTTCTTTTTTGGCTTATCATACTCCCAGATGGTGGTTTCCTTTCTGCCCGCGTACCATTTGTGCTTGCCTTTCTTCTTCCAGCCGAACAACACAGGCTCGTGCTGCCACTGATACGGGGAGCGACCAAGAACAAGGCTCTGTTTTTTCCAGATACAGCAGCCGGAAAGATTGAAGCCCGCGTCGGCGAACGCACGTCTGAAATTCAGCCCCTCGGTATCGGCGTGAAATACATAAATGGAAGCGTCGTCAGCCATGATACGCTCGGTATTTTTGAACGCGGCAAGGAGAAACTCATAAAAGGCAGTGTTCTCCATGTTGTCGTTCTTGATTTTTCCTGCGCTGCCTTCGTAGTTCACGTTATATGGCGGATCGGTAATGATGAGATTGGCTTTGTTGCCGTTCATCAGTGTATCAAAGGTGACGGGGTCGGTGGAGTCACCGCAGACGAGCCTGTGTCTGCCGAGCGTCCACACATCGCCCGGCTTGGCGAAGGCGGGCTTTTCAAGCTCGGCGTCAACGTCAAAGTCATCGTCTTTGGTTTCATTGCCGTCGTCAAACAGCTTTGACAGTTCGGATTCGTCAAAGCCCGTGAGCAGCGGGTCAAAATCAGCGGCTTCCAGAGCTTCAATCTCCACGCGCAGGAGTTCTTCGTCCCAGCCCGCGTCCATTGCCATACGGTTGTCGGCGATGATGTACGCTTTTTTCTGTGCTTCGGAAAGGTGGTCGGCAAATACACACGGAACCTCCGTAATGCCTTCCTCCTTGGCGGCGAGGATCCTGCCGTGTCCCGCGATGACATTGAAGTCCCTGTCTACGATCACAGGGTTGATGAAACCGAACTCGCGCAAAGAAGCCCGGAGCTTTTTTACCTGCTCCGGACTGTGAGTTCTGGCGTTATTGATATACGGAATAAGCTTGTCAACAGATACAAGCCGTAGCTCTTTTGTGGTGGTCATCGAATAAGCCCCCATTCCGCGAACTTCTCGAAACCACCGACGGAGTCGATATAATCCTTGGCGATCTTTACGACAGTTTCGTAGGGAAGCCCGTCCACATACTCGTCGCCGATAGCACAGCACAACTCTACCGTCTTGCCGGTTTTCTGAGCAGCAAGCCACAGATAGATGTTCACACTGACATCGGCTTTCGAGAGGTCTTTGCCGTGAAGACCTCCGCCCGTGATGCTGTCACCCATATCTGAGCCGAGCTTGCGGTTGGTGGCGCCGGTGTCAACGTCGGTACCGCCTGTCCAGTCACCGAGAGGATTGATTTCCGCATCGGGGAACCACTTGCGGAGTTCGTCTTTCGGTGCGTTGCTCTGGCAGATGATCAGGTGATTGTTGGTGATGATGTATTTGCCGTCGCACAGATACTTGTCATATATCCTCTCTGCGGTTTTTGTAAGGTCGCGCTGTTCAGCGGTGACAGGCGTTCCCTTGAAGATCCCGTTGTCGCCGCAGCGCATTTTATGATGCTGATTGACTGCGAGGAGAACGTCCTGAGCCGACTCCTTATAATCCACCTCCATTGGACCCGCTATGCGTTCAACGATAGCAAGCACCTCTTCCATAAAGAAATGCACGGAGGTTTCCGTAATAATATGGCATACACCGTGACCAATGAGAACCTCCACCGCGATTTTCGGTTGATTGTTTTTCCTGTAGGCGAGGTCAACCATAGCCCCGGCAATTCTGTCCGCCACCTTATCAGGGTGCGCGGGATTGACTTTCTCAAACATATATTATCCTTTCCTTGCTCTGAGCAATCTTTCCATGAGGTCGTCCTGCGGAGTAACCTCGCCGTATTCCGTGCTGCAGTTCTCTTTGACGATTTGAAAAATCTCGTTCCAGAGCCGTACAGCCTGATTCATATAATTGATGCCGATATTAATAAACGGCGACGGGATAGGCTTCTGCGTCGTCGGGTGCTTGGAGAGAAATCCCATGCGGTTTGTCATTTCCTCGCACTGTATCCATCGAGCGGAGCACATCGCGTACCGCTCCAACAGCTGCGGAGATACCTTTGAAGCACAGCCGATCTTTTTCAGCCACTCCCACGTTTCCGTGTAAATATCTTCCGCCTGCAGCTTACTGCCGTCGCGCTGTTCGGCAGACAGAAAATCGTGCGGCTTAGGCATATCGACACCTTCGACTTCGGGAATATCCAGCACTTCAAGTTTTCTGCCGCCGGGATTACCCTTTTCGGCTTTCTCCTTGACTGCAGATTTTTTTCGTCCCGCACCGGGTCTCGCACCGCCTCTGCCGCCTGTATTATTCGATTTTGTTGGCACTGTTTCACCGCCTTTCGCTCCGGGTCCTTTATTACCCTTTTGATTTCGCCTTTTTTGCGCACGTTACCCCGGGCCGTTGCCCGGCTGATCGGTCACAGAGATTGAGACCGCCCCTCCGTGTCATCAAATACTCCCGGTACCCCTTCCATAAAGGTATTTAATACTCCTGTCAAAACATTTATTAGCTTGTACAGTATTCCTGTGACTGGTATAATATAAAAAAAGATACACAAGGAGGCAGAATGCTGTGAGCAATCAGGAACTGATACAAACCGCTGTGGACAGGCTCGTCCATGACCTCGAGGTGACCGAGACTTTTCCCGAAGGGTTAACCGCGAGGGATGTTAGTCTTTACATCAGTGGAACCTACGACAAGGGGCTGGCTCAAAAGTGAAAAAGAGCCAGCCTCATAATTACGACAGAAAAGAATCTTTTTTTTGAAAATCTGAGCAATGCAAAGCAGAGGGTATCGCTACTCTCTGTTTTTTTATGTTAAATTGTGGAAAAATCAGGCGGTCAATTTTTCGTTGGGTTTCTTTTTCTCGAAAAGATATGTTTTCGTTCTTTTTTGAATGATTTTGTTGTAGTACTTTTTGAAGTTGTACGCAAAGCAATGAAAAAGCATTTCGGTTTTGACATTCTTCTTTCCGCGGGTCAAAAATCGTCTGAAGCCATAGTCCTCCTTGAGCACGCCAAAAGCCCCTTCTACCTGTATAGAGCGGTTTATTCTTAGTGTGATTCCCTTTTCGCTTGTGATGTTATCCAGCGACTGCCGGCTGTATTTGTGGAAAAGTTTTGAATGTTCAAGCTTTCTGATGCCGTCCTTGCTTTTGGTGCATTGGTCGCGGTGAGGGCATTGATAACATTTCTCGGTGTAGTAAACTCCCTCTTTGGATTCATACCCTGTGCCTGATTTCGATTTCTTTTCTCCTCGCAGCGTTAATGTCTCTCCGCCCGGACAGGTGAATGTATCTGTTTCTTCGTTGTATTCAAAATTGTATTTTGCGTAAGGGTGCTTTTTCTTTTTGTTTTTGTTTTTCTTTGTCTGTTCGTAGTTCTGCGGTTTAATGTAGCTTTCCTGTTTGTTTTCAGCCAGATACACAAAACTGACTAAATAATCAACGTGTAGTTGCTATAGACAAAGGCGTGGTTTTCTGTTATTATATAGTGATATAAGGAACACTTTTAGAAATGGAATGAGAAAGGGTATATGAAAATCACTGTAGTATGCGACGTGCTGGGCGTTGAAAACAACGGAACGACGATCTCAGCAATGAACCTTATCCGCGCCATGGCAAAGCGCGGACACGAGGTCACTGTAGTCTGCTCGGACGAGGACAAAAGAGGAAAAGACGGCTATGTGGTGATGCCGACCCTCAGCCTGGGTCCGCTTAACAATTATGTAAGCAAAAACGGCGTTTCGCTTTCGCGCGCGAACAAAAGGGTGCTTAAGCCCGTTATCCAAAACAGCGACGTCGTTCATGTGATGATGCCGTTCATGCTGGGCACGGCGGCGGTCAAGCTGTGCAAGAAGTATGATATCCCCGTCACGGCCGGCTTTCATATGCAGGCTGAAAATTTTACCAGCCATGTTTTTATGAAGGACAACCCGCTTGCCAATCAAATCACCTACCACACGATATACCGCAATGTTTACCGCCATGTGGACGCGGTGCATTATCCCACCGAATTTATACGCAATGTGTTTGAGCAGGCGGTTCATCACAGGACGAACGGGTATGTGATATCAAACGGCGTGGGCGAGCGCTTCAAGCCTATAAAGATCGAAAAGCCCGCAGAATTTGCCAACAGATTCGTCATCATTTTTTCGGGGCGTTACAGCAAAGAGAAGTGCCACAGCGTGCTTATCGACGCCGCCGCGCTGTCGAAGCACAGCCGCGATATACAGCTGATTTTCGCGGGCGAGGGTCCGTTGAAGCAAAAGCTCAGGGAGCGCGCGAAGAAGCTTTACAACAAGCCGCTGTTCAACTTTTTCCCACACGACCAAATGCTCAACGTGCTCAACTACGCCGACCTGTATGTGCACCCCGCCGAGATCGAGATAGAGGCGATAGCCTGTATGGAGGCGCTCGCCTGTGGGCAAGTGCCGATCATTGCGGATTCTCCGCGCAGCGCGACCGTTAAATTCGCGCTTGACGAGCGCAATCTCTTTAAAAACCGCGACGCGCAGGACTTAGCCGATAAAATCGACTTTTTCATCAAGCACCCCGATGTGCTTGAGGAGTACCGCGAGCGTTACAAGGGGATAGTAGCGGACTTTTCGCAGGAAGCCTGCATGGATAAGATGGAAAAAATGTTTTACGAGGCTATGAAATGAAGCGCGTATACTACTACAACGACGAGGTGAACGACGATTTCGCGTCCACCAACGGCAAGATAAACAGCGACACGGTGAACGGCGATTATCGCTACAGTCACCCGTCCGTCGGGTGGAAGATAGCTTCGTTTTTCGCTTACCGCGTTTTCGCCACGCCGCTCGTATGGCTTTATACCAAGGTGTGGCTGGGCGTGAGGGTCAAGAACCGCAGGGCGCTGCGAAAGGTCAAGGGCTGCTTTGTGTACATGAACCACACGCAGAACATAGCCGACGCGTTCCTTCCCACCATTTCGGCGTTCCCCAAGCGCGCCTATGTAATCACGGGACCCGAAACGGTGTCTATCAAGGGCATACGCGTGCTGGTTGCGCTGCTGGGCGCTGTTCCGCTGCCCTCGGCGCTGTCGGCTTACCGCAATTTTGAGCATAGGCTTAAAGAGGCTATGCAGGAAAAAGCGGCGGTGTTTATCTACCCGGAGGCGCATATCTGGCCTTACTGCAACTTTGTGCGGAGCTTTCCCGACAAGTCGTTTTCCTACCCCTGCCGCACGGGCTCGCCGGTCGTGGCGGCGGTCACGGTCTATCGTCAGCGCAGGGTGTTCAAAAAGCTTCACCCCAACATAACCGTTTATTTGAGCGAGCCGTTTTATCCCGACCCCTCGCTGCCCGAAAAGCAGGCGCGCAAAAAGCTGCGCGATCAGGCTTATGAGTTTATGTCGCGCACCGCTAAGGAGCATGGCAGCTATGAGTATGTTAAATATATAATGGCTAGCGAGTTATAAGTAATAAGTAATAAGTTATATGCAATAAGTTATAAGTAATAGGTTATAAGTATGTAGGGGTTGGGCTTTGAGCCGGCCCCCTGTTTTTCATTCAGTAAACCCGAGGAGATACACCAACTGCGAGAGGTTTCATAGCCTCTCGTTTTTTTTTGCAAAAAACTGGCCCAAAACTCTTTCAAGTTTTGAGCCAGCCCCCCTTAAGGAGATTATCCACAACAAATCTCTTGAGTTTTATTTCCGATTAAAGGATGCACCGTCTGAGTAAGGCGGTGTTTTTTTATCTGTCTCCAAGCTCGTGATGGATTTTGTTGTGACACGAACGGCACAGCGCCATCAGGTTTCCGCGGGCATGGGTTCCGCCTTTTGATACGGGCAGCACATGATGCACCTCGTCCACCGGGGTGAGCTTGCCCTGTTCCAGACACATCTCACACAAAGGGTGCTCGGCAACATAGCGATCACGGATACGCTTCCACGCTCTGCCGTATTTCTTGTTGACATACGGGGAACGCTCATATTTGTCGTATTGCCGCCTTGCCTGTTTCCGATGCTCTTCGCAATACTGTCCGTCACACAGGTTCGGACCACCGGGATACGAACACGGTCGCTTGGGTTTCTTCGGCACAACCGCACCTCCTTCCGTGCATAAAAAAAGCCCTGCGGCTGTTACACCACAAGGCTTGGATTTATATTC
>JBGUUF010000081.1:0-2897 GCA_045133435.1 Acutalibacteraceae bacterium | reverse complement strand
CAAGGAACCATGTGGTTACAAAAATAGAGGGCATCCCTAAAATGGGATGTCCTCTATTTGAACATTTGTTAGCTTTATCAGCCGCAACAGCGTTCTTTGTTTCGGTTTCCTTTTACCGCTGCAATATTGATTCACTGCCTCACGACTTACACCCAATGCTTCAGCAAGTGTCTCGTAAGTGTATTCGGAATTCTCAATTGCGCGATACAAAAACAAACCTAACTCTGGATCAAAATTTCTTTTAGCATCCATTATGCAACCTCCTGGCCTACGCCGTTGCTTCAGCATCGGAAATTGCATTGTGATTATTATATCACATTATGTTCATTATGTCAATAGCCAGGTCTGACGGTAGCGTACAAAGGTATGGAATCAAGGTAATTTTGTTTTCAAATAATTCTTCTATATAACAGAAATGGTCTGCTATGAGTCTCATGTTCACCCACATAAGCATTATCTTTATTACATCTCTTTCGGAAACATCTATTGAATCATTGTTATAATCTCCATGAATCAATGCGTTTCGATTGATCACCCCCACCCGCGGCTTTCCAACCATCTTTTGATAGTATGCATCAATTTTTTTCCAAGCTCTGTTCTCCCACTCTACGTCAACTGCCCTATCAAAAAGCTCTTGAATCTTTTGGGAGCGTTGTAATCCATTTTTGAATTCTCTTGCTTTTTCCCAGAAACCTTCTAAAACCTCTGCACATTTTTTGTGCTCGCTTTCAAGCAATGCAAACCAGTTTCTTGCCGCGGTTCTCTGGTATCCGCTTAACATATTACACATTGCAGAATCGATATCTTCCTGTTTCCTGCGCATGGATTCACCCGGCATAGACATTGTAAAGAAGGATTCAAGCAACGCTTTTGAGCTCATATAATCTCCGAAGATAAAGGAGTCTAAAACATAGTTCACATCGCATTCCTCACTAAGAAGCGGAAAATCGGGAGTTTCTAAGAAATACATCATAACTCCTTCATCTGCCAAAGAGTCCATCTTTGACATATACTCTTCGGAAAAGAAGGTCTTTCTATCATTAGCTATTTTAGCATTTAGGTTCGACAAAGCTACAAAAAATTCCAAGCAAGCTCTTCCAATTTCAATATTCATATTCTCTGTTTCAACAAGTTGAGGAATCGTTTTCATTAGTTTCGTGATCTTTTTGCAATTACTATCGGAATTATTTACTTCTTCCCAAATCGCAAGAATCTGTTCCGCTTTGGTTTCTCTGTTCGGAAGTTCGCCTTGTAATTCCGGATGGTGGTCAAGTAACAATTCCACGCCCTGCGAAAACAAAATGCGATATTTATTTTCTAATTCATAAAAGCGATTTTGCTTTGCCTCGCAAATAATATGTAATTCACCTTGTGTCTTTATAGCTTCAAGCATTTCTGGCGTCATTGATTCCTGTTGTTTCAGCAAAATCTTTGTATAAGTATCAATATCCATTTCAACACTCCACCGCAACCTTAATAACACCGTCGCGCTTATTTTCAAACAGCTCATACGCCTCGTCGATCTTCGAGAGCGGATAGGTATGCGTGATCAGCGGCTCGGTATTGAGCTTGCCCTCGGCAATGAGCTTCAGTGTTTCCTCACAATCACAGCCGTCAACGCCGCCGGTCTTGAAGGTCAGGTTCTTGCCGTACATATCGGGCAGAGGCAGAGTCTGTGCCTTGTCGTAAAGCGCCACCACCGTGACAATCGCATTCGGACGCGAACACCGCCATGCAAGCTCGAAGGTGTTCTCTGCTCCGGCAACCTCAACCACCACATCCGCGCCGCCGTGATCGCTGTTCTCACGAACGAAATCAAGACATTTTTCGGGTGTAACTGTCAGCACATGGGGATAGTGCTCGTTCACAAACTTGATGCGGTTCTCGTCCTTCTCGCACATGATAATGCGCTTGGGATTCTTCAGCATCACGCAAAGGAGCGTGCAGATTCCCGTGGGGCCTGCTCCGATGATGAGAACGGTATCGTCCTCGGTAATCTCTGATATCTTCGCCGCCCAATAACCCGTGGCGAGAACATCACCCACGAGCAGGGCTTGTCTGTCGGTCACGCTATCTGGAATCTTGTTCAGCCCTTGATCCGCAAACGGCACGCGAATGTACTCTGCCTGACCGCCATCAATGCGGCAACCAAGAGCCCAACCGCCGTTCTTGTCGGTGCAATTGTTGACAAATCCCTTCTTGCAGAAGAAGCACTCGCCGCAGAAGGTTTCCACGTTGACCGTGACTCTGTCGCCGGGCTTTATGTGCGTGACCGCCGAGCCGACTTCTTCCACAATGCCGACCATCTCGTGACCGACCGTGATTCCTTCCACCGCTCTCGGCACGCTGCCGTGCTTAATGTGCAGATCGCTGGAGCAGATGCTCGCGAGCGTGACCTTGACAATGGCATCCCTCTCGTGCTGTATAGTTGGCTTTGGCTTCTCAACCAAGCCAAATCTTCCTTTTGATATGTATGTGTAGGTAAGCATACTTCTCACATCCCTTTTCTTTAGTCTACTGCGGTGCAATAATTGCACCTTTCATCAGTCGGTAACGATCTCGCCCTTCCAATCCAGAATCCCACCGAACTCCACGATATTCGTGTAGCCCAGCTTGACCAGCTTCTCGGACGCCTCTTTACTGCGTCGGCCGCTTCGGCAGTACACCATAATGAGCTGATCTTTGTAGGGCAGCTCGGGAATCTCGTCCGTGCCGATGCTCTCGTTAGGAACATTGATGGCATTCGGGATATGCCCTGCGGCAAACTCATCGGGGCGGCGCACATCGAGGATGATATAGCCTGACTCCTGTGCCATCATGGTCACCGCCTCGTCCATACTGATCTGGCGGTAGGTGTTGGTCTGATTGTTGCTTGTCCCTGCGCATCCGGTAAACAT
>JBGUUF010000080.1:0-1098 GCA_045133435.1 Acutalibacteraceae bacterium | reverse complement strand
TTGAATTCAAATCCCACTCGGAGTCGTTGGAATTTTTGCAGAGCTGTGGTTTTCACGTTTCACCCGAATTTACAGTTGCGAAAAATTTTGCCGAGGTTGCGGATGCAATAAATAAAATCGGTGAGGTGCGCGGCGAGCTTGAATATGATATTGACGGCGCTGTAGTGAAGATAAACAGCTTGAATTTGCGCGAAATCGCAGGTACTACATCCAAATTCCCAAAATGGGCGGTCGCTTTCAAATATCCGCCCGAGCAGAAGGAAACAGTCCTGCGCGATATTGAAATCACAGTCGGGCGCACAGGTGTGCTCACTCCTACGGGAATATTTGACCCTGTGTTGCTTGCGGGAACATCTGTTGGTCGCGCGTCACTGCATAATCAAGACTACATTTCCCAAAAGGACATTCGCATAGGTGATGTGGTCGTTCTCCGAAAAGCCGGTGAAATTATTCCCGAAGTAGTTTCAGTTGCGAAACACGGAGAGGGTGAGCCGTATGTAATGCCGGAGGTATGTCCGTCGTGCGGCGAGAAGGTTTTTCGACTGGAGGACGAAGCCGCACTGCGCTGTCTAAATCCCGAATGTCCCGCCCAGCTTACCCGCAACATAATTCATTTTGCGTCGCGCGACGCAATGGATATTGCTGGCATGGGTCCCGCCGTGGTCGAGCAGCTTATAAATAACGATCTGATAAGTTCTCCTGCCGACCTCTATAAGCTGACCGAAGCCGATATTTCGGGGCTGGAGCGAATGGGCAAAAAGTCGGCGCAGAATCTTGTGGCGGCTATTGAAAAATCCAAGAGCAACCCTCTGCACAAGCTGATTTTCGCGTTGGGAATCCGTCATATCGGTGAAACCGCATCACGTCAGTTGTCGGATGAATTCAAGAGCATGCAGGCGCTGATGAACGCTTCGCCCGAGGATTTTTCGGCAATAGAGGGCTTCGGCGAGGTCATGGCGGAGTCGATATGCGATTATTTCTCCACCGAGAGCGCACGGGA
Source organism: Acutalibacteraceae bacterium (assembly GCA_045133435.1). Taxonomy (GTDB): domain Bacteria; phylum Bacillota; class Clostridia; order Oscillospirales; family Acutalibacteraceae; genus RUG762. Next base: position 98 of record JBGUUF010000080.1, on the reverse strand, counting down.
GCTGATTTCACGATTGGCTGAATTTGGTGTGAATATGGAGGCGGGAAGCGCGGAAAACAGCGAACCTGCGTCCGAAAAGCTAAGCGGCTTTACATTTG
>JBGUUF010000079.1:0-2687 GCA_045133435.1 Acutalibacteraceae bacterium | reverse complement strand
TATTCCGAGTTTTTCACGGCATATCATAACCAACGCTCTGCGAGCGATTGCTGCATCAGCGTTGTAAAGCTTATCAACTTTACCGTATTTCAGATATTCATCCGCAGCAATTTCAGCTTCTTTTTGCAGGTAATTTTCATCCTCAGCCGCACATTCCGACAGCCGTGCCATCGCCGACAGGAACGACGGATTCATCTCCCGCATTATCGGAAGAATTTGCAGACGAATTTTATTGCGCGCATAATCTGAGGAAAGATTGGTGGAATCGGTCATGTACTCTATATTATGCTCAGAACAATACGCTTCAATCTCTTCACGCTCACACAAAATAAGCGGGCGGATGATATTTTCTCTCACAGGCGGAATTCCTTTGAGTCCGCTGAGCGAGCATCCGCGTATCATATGAAAGAGCACCGTTTCAGCCGAGTCTGACAGCGTGTGCGCAGTGGCGATTTTCCCGCCGCATTTTGCCGCCTCCTGCTGAAATATTTCATAGCGAACATTTCTGCCGCATTCCTCCAGACCTTGTCCGTTTTGCGCGGCAATTTCGGGAACATCCCGCTCATAAAGTACGAATTTCACGCCCAGCTTTTTGCAGAAATTCTCTGCCGCCAATGCGTCTCTTTCGGCTTCCTCGCCGCGTATCATGTGATTGACATGAACAGCGGTAATTTTCAACGCAAATTCATCACGCACACTGCACAAAAAATGCAGCATTGCGCATGAATCCGCTCCGCCCGACAGTCCGACGATAACATTGTCGCCGTGGCTGAGCATGCTGTATTTTTCAATGGCAAGTCTGCATTTAGTATTCACTGCGCACTTCCTCCGCGGCGGTAAATCTAGTGGTTGCACCCGACCAGTGCAGCGGTATTTCGCATGTATTGCCGTGACGGTTTTTGGCTACCATACAGATAGCGCGGCTTTGGTCAACATCTTCATTTGAGTTGCCCGAGCCGTCGGACTGCTGATAGTATCCCTCACGGTAAAGAAAAAGAATTATGTCGGCGTCCTGCTCGATAGAACCTGAATCTCTCAAGTCCGAGAGCATGGGCTTGTGACCTGTTCGGGCTTCGGTGGCACGGTTGAGCTGTGAAAGGCACAGCACGGGGACCATAAGCTCCTTCGCCATGATTTTCAGACCTCTGGTTATCTCCGAAATTTCCTGCACACGGTTGGCGATCTTGCCGTTGCCCATGAGCTGCAGGTAGTCGATTACGACCAGACCAACGTCGCCCAGACGTCTGAGCTTCGCCTTCATTTCCGTAACGGTGATATTGCCCGCTTCGTCAAAATATATCGGCGATGAATGAAGCTCTGCCGCCGCCTGCGACAATCTTGCCCATTCATCGGGAGTCAGACGACCGTCGCGCAGGTGGAAGCTCTCTACACCAGATTCACTGGAAAGCATTCTTAGCGCAAGCTGCTCGCGCGTCATTTCCAATGAAAAAAACGCTACCTTTTTGTTGTGACACAGCGCGACGTTTTTGGCAATATTCAGTGCAAAGCTGGTTTTACCCATACCGGGACGCGCCGCCAGAAGTATCAAGTCGGACTTATTCAAGCCCGAAATCGTGTCATCAAGCGTCTTTATGCCCGTAGGCGTACCGACAAATTCATCGCGGCGGTCGGAATTCATAAGCATGAGGTGGTCATATGCGTCAATGAGAACCTCGGAAATCGGCTTCAATCCCTGACTGCCGCGCGAGTTTGCTATCTCGTAAATTCGCTGCTCCGAGCGGTCAAGAACAACGCGTGCGTCGTTAGTTTCGTCCGCCGCGTCGTTGATGATTTCCTTCGCCGCCATGATGAGCGCGCGCATTTCGTATTTTTCGCGAATGATCTCCGCATATGCCTCGACATTTGACACCGAGGGAACAAGGTCGGCAAGTGTAAAGAGATATTGCTTGCCGGTCTCCTCGGTAAAAACGCCGATGCCCACCAGCTCGTTCAGCACCGTGATAATATCAACAGGTGAGCCGGCGCGGAACAATCTGTGCATTGCGGCGAATATTTCGCGGTGATTTTCGTTATAAAAATACTCCGGACGGACTATATCAAGAATTCTGTTGAGACATTCCGAATCCAGCAAAACCGCGCCGAGCACGGATTGCTCTGCTTCGTTGTTCGACGGCAGCACGGTCTGTCTGCTGTTGACGATTTCATTCATATTCTCCATAAAGCCACCGTCCTTTCACAATTTTATTTATCGAAAACTTAATTACGCCTCTTTGACGACCTCAATGTTGAGCTTTGCGGAAATTCCTGTGTAGAATTTCACCTCGCACTCAAAGGTGCCGAAAGTCTTTATCTCGGAGTGAAGCGTGATCTTCTTCTTATCGACCTCAATGCCGAACTGCTTCTTCAAAGCCTCTGCGACTTCCTTTGCAGTGATAGAGCCAAAGAGCTTGCCGCTCTGACCGGCCTTGCCGATGATATTCAGCGTCTTGCCGTCGATTTTTGCCTTTTTCTCCTCGGCAGCGGCCTTTTCTTCAGCCACTCGGAATGCAGCCGCGCTCTCCTTGTTGGTCTTGTCGTTCATGGCCTGCGCATTGGCTTCAACCGCCAGCTTTCTGGGGAAAAGGAAATTTCTTGCGTATCCGTCGGATACGTTCACCAATTCGCCCTTCTTGCCTGTGCCTTTAACATCCTGATTCAATATTACCTTCATTTATTTTCGTTCCTTT
>JBGUUF010000078.1:0-5525 GCA_045133435.1 Acutalibacteraceae bacterium | reverse complement strand
GCTCAGCAGAGAAGCTCCCGCAAACCGGGCGAAATTTTTTCCCTGCTCGGTCAAGTCGAATTTCTGCGTGTGTATTATGGTGTATGCAATGTAATAAATCACAAGATATATGCATATCATGTAGGCTATATAATAGTTTGTAATCATCGCCCACGTCAGACAAATGACATACAGCACAGCGGACTTCTTCTGCATTATCCGTTCAACGCCCAGAATAATAAGGGGCAGAATCATAATGCAGTCCATCCATATTATGTTGAGCATGTTGCCGACCGAGTAGGACATCAGCGCATATGCTGTGGAAAATACAGCCGCCGATGCATCCCTGCGGTCGAATTTTTCGGTGTAGAAATACGCAAATGCTGCACCTGCCGCGCCGACCTTGACTATCTGCAAGATCAGCATAAATATGTCCATATTCTCGGCATCCACAAACAACGAAAACAGCATTAGCGGACTGCTTATATAATACCCCATTATTGACCAGAAATTTCCGCCCGGTCCAAGAGAGTCGGAATATGTCAGCGAATCGCCCGACAGCACGGCTTCATTCCTGTGCACGGCAAACGGGATATATTGATTTACCATATCACCCGAAGCCACCGTCAGCTCTCCAAACGGGTACATCCCGACTGAAATATACATCATCAGCACAGCCAATGCCGTCAGCACTCCCGACATCGCCACCCACGTGCGCCTGTCCTCAAATATCCCGCGACAGCCTGTAAAGTCATCCTGCGAGCGGATGTAATTTGCCGCCAGCCAGCCGAGAAATCCGTTTATCAATGAAAGCAGCACACAGAATACCGCGTGATACTCGGCGATCAGCCCCACTGCAAGCGTTACAGCGATCACTGCACCGACAATCATCCACACGGCATACTGCGGAAAAAGCTCCTTCGGCTTGACGACCTGCTTCTGAGCGGTCGGTTTATTATGCTTCTTTTTCTTCTTTGAACCCAATTTTTATCACTCCGCGCATACTAATATATATAGTATTATAAATGCACTTCGCGGCAAGGTCAACCATAAAATTACTGAATATATAGTGAAAAGGCACGGGAGCTTCCGTGCCTTGCCGCATGGAATTCCCGCGCCTTTTCATTATATATAGGTGTTATTGAGAATTAATATGGATTAGTCTGTATAGTTCTCATAAAATCTGACAACCGGCGACTTGCTCGAATTATCGCCGTCTCCCTCATCGACCTCATTTGATATGATAAGAGTATGTGCCGTCCTCGCCTTCGTCCATCATAATACAAATGGTAGAATCCTCGGGAAGCTCGTCCATATCAAATGTTATATCAACCACAGAATTGGTATCCGCTGCAATATAATCGCTTGCGCTGACCTCTTCACCGTTGATGTACATGCGGATATTGCCGAACATGTCATCCATTGCACCTGCGCTTACCGCTACAGCGGAGGTCGCAGTGAATATTGCTGCTGCCAGCATGGAAATGAATATCTTCTTGCTCTTTGCGGCTCTTGCCTTGCTTTCGTTAATGCCTTTCATCATCGTTACCTCGCATATTCTTGTTATTGTTTCCTCGGAAGCTTGAATTTCCGAAAATGCTGATCTATATTGTTCTTTAAAATTCATAATCTGCCTCCGATAGTTTGATTTTGAGCTTGTTTCTCGCTCTCATAAGCTGTGTCTGAACGGCGGTTTCCCTGAGTCCAAGCATGTCCGCTATCTCGCTCACGCTGTAATCCTCGTAATAATACAAATGCACGACCGCGCGGTATTTCGGCGGCAATGACCTCACCGCATAAAACAGCTCGCTCTGCTCTGGCATTTCAAAGCTAAGCTCCTCCTCCTCAAATCTTTCGTCATTTATCGAGCAGGTAACTCTTTTCAGCCACGAGGATGAAAAATAATCGTTGCATTCATTTATCGACACGCGGATAAGCCAATGCTTCATATGCTCGGGATTCTTGAATTTTCCATCATATCCGTAAAGCTTGATAAAAACATTCTGCATTATATCCTCTGCGTCGCTTCGGTTTTTGCAGAAGCTGTAGCAAACCTTGAATACTGTATCCGAATATTTTCTGACCGCTTCGGTAAATTCATCATCCGACATTCCGCACACCTCCTATGAGATTTATTCTTGAAAGGCCTTTCATAAGTATAACGGATTTTAGATCCAAAATATCACAGCATTTTCCATTTTTTACACAAACCTCACAAAGCACAAAAAAGCACTCGAAAATCTTCCGAGTGCTTTTTGTGTTGTTAAGCCAGTGCCTTGCCCATAGCCTCGCAGTTTGCCGCGCCGTCATCGTCGGGCAGTCCGCAGCATATCACGCTGTCGCAGGCGAGATTTGCGCCGTCATTGCGGCAAGTATCCTCCCAAATCCGCATCCACTCGCCGTCGCCCCAGCCGTATGAGCCGAACAGAGCGATCTTTTTGCCGCTCAATTTAGGCTCACAGCGGGTGAACATCGGCTGAAATTCGCTGTCCTCCAACTCTTCCGCGCCCATGCAGGCACAGCCGAATGCGATCGCGTCATAGCTGTCCATCATATCCGCGTCGAACTCCGCCGCCGTGAAGACTGACACCTCCGCGCCTGCCTTGACAGCTCCCTCGGCTACAATATTCGCCATAGCCTCGGTGTTGCCAGTTCCGCTCCAATATACTACTGCAATTTTACTCATGATCAATTACCTCATTTCTAATAAGTTAAGTTTTGTCTTTTTACGCCCTCACAGTCAGCTGCGGGACGCTCCTGCCCATGCTCCAGAGACGGGCATAGACGCTGCTGCATTTTTTGAATTTCGCAAAGGTCTTTACAGCCTCGACCTCGTTGCAATACACCTTCCACAAGCCGGTGCATTTGTAATTCTTGCCGCCGTTGCGGATGAATCCCACGACATCCTCCAGCGGATAGCCGAGGAACAAGCCTATTTCGTGAGGGAATTCGCCGTTCTGACCAAGCCGCGAACGAAGCTGTTCGATCGCCGCGTCGATGCTCAGGCTCTCATAACCGCACTCGCTCATAAATTTTCTAACGCCCTTTTTGGCGAGATCCTCCCGCAGCTTTGCTCTGCGGTAGACATAAAGCAATGCGGCATTCTCGCGCTGTTTGAGCACTGTAATTGTAACGCCCTTCGGTTCGAGCACTTCATTCCAATGCGCCGTCTGACGGTAAAGCTCGCTCTCTGATGAAAACGGGAAGCTGAAAAGATTCGCGGTCTTCAGCGATGCCAAAGTAGGCGAGCAGCATTCGATAAGATATTCTTCCAGCAAATCTATTCCTCCTTACATCGCGGCACAATGCGCTGAGAGTGTGGATTTCAAGGCATTTGCACTGCCCGTGCGTATACGGGCGACGGGGATTTTATTGCGCTTTGCCTCTTGAAGCGCGCTTATCACCATTTTGTGCGAAACTGTGTCGGTGAAAAGTATCAACAGGTCGGGACATCCGATCTTTTTCTTTATCGCGCCCTTTTCTTTCGCCAAGATCTTCGCCTTGCAGCCGTATTCTCTGCAAATATCCTGATATGTGCGGACCATGCATTCATTGCCGCCCAATATAACAACACTCATATTATTTACCGTCCTTAAAAAATTAAAACTCAATGACGTGCAGATAAATCTGTCAACGCAGTGCTTTGTAGTTAGATTTAACTAACTCGTGCTTTAAAAAATCAGCGGATTTGAATGCCGCTCTCTAGTTAGCTTTAGCTAACCGCTGCGTAAAGAATACCATATCAGTATGATTTTGTCAATGCCTTTCATCTGATTTTTGAAAGATTTAACACTTTATACAAAAAATAATCGACATTACGCAACAAATAGTGTATTATAAAATAAATATTTATTAAGTGAAAAGGAAGGAGCAACTTGAAAAATTATGGAAAATGTGGAAAAAAACAGTAAATCTAAACTCGGTGTGTTAATAATGTCCCTGCTGACGGTTGCTATGCTTGCAGCGGTGGCGGTGTTTGCAAGAGGTGAGCTTGCAAATGTGGCAGGAGGCAGTGTCCTCACCAACGATTCCGACGTGAGCAATTCTGATCTGATGGCATTGGATGTTCCTGATGACCTTGGCGAACCTAAAATCATAATGACTACCGATGGCTCCATTAGCACACTTACCTTTACGCTTGATATCCACGATGGTGTATATGTAGATTGGGGCGACGGTGTAATTGTTGAAGCAAATAGTACTACTACAAGTACTGGATACGAATATTCCGGATCTTTGACAGGGAATACAGTCAAAATTTACACCAAGCAAAATATAAGTTCATTTAGCATTCAAAATCAGTCGATCTCATCGTTAGATATATCTAACTGTAAAAATCTCAAAAGCTTGCGTTGTTCATATGCTAACATATCAGAAATAGATTTATCTAATAATACTGCTTTGACAAGCTTAACTATCACCGGATGCAAATTAGCAGAAATAGATGTATCAAAAAATACAGCACTGACTTTTTTGGATGTCTCTGCGAATCGTTTAACCAAATTAGATGTGTCTAAAAATACCGCTTTGACTAGTTTAGACTGTACTTCCAACAACATCTCAGAACTTGATGTATCAAAAAACACCGCTTTGACTAGTTTGTCGTGCTATAATTGCAACTTGTCAGAACTGGATGTATCTAATAACACTGCTTTAGAGTACTTGAATTGCATGAGCGTCTTTTTCTCAGCTAACTTCGCAGGAACTAAAAACCACTTAACCCAATTAGATTTATCTAAAAATACAGCTTTGACTTCTCTTTCTTGTAACGGTAATCAATTAACATCATTAGATTTGTCTAAAAATACAGCTTTGATGACGCTTTATTGTGAGAATAATCAATTAACCTCATTAGATTTATCTCATAATCCAGCTTTAGAAATGGTGAACATATACAATAACTATCTAAAATTCTCTACAATGAACATAACGTCTTCAGTTTTGCCTAGCGTTATGTACTCTCCTCAAGCCAATATTTCTATTCCTTCATCCATTAACCCCAGCGAAACCATCGACCTTTCTTCCGAATATAACATAAACGGCACAAACACCGTCTATACATGGTACGATTCATCCGGCAATGAGGTCACTCCCACCACATCGGAAAACGGTGTATTCTCATTCAGTGAGGAGTTTGACGGAGAAACACTTTATTGCACCATGACCAACGCGCTTTATCCTGATTTGACATTACAAACTACAGAAGTCGTGGTCGATGTAAATAAAGTTACTACAACTACCACAACTACAACCACTACCACGACGACTACCGCCAACGCGGGAGGAGATACCGGTAAGGGCAGTTCCCCCGGCACAGGCGAATCAAACCTTGCCACCACAGTGGCTGTGCGCTTGTTGCTGCTCTCACTCGCAACAGTCGGCGCTGTCGTCTACAAGAAAAAGCTTATAAGATCATTCAATAAATAACGTCTCATTTCTACAATAAATTTCACAGTAAAACCGCTCTGTGCGTTTCGATTCGGACCGCACAGGGCGGTTTTTCTGCATTTTTCGAGCGGTCACTTGTATTCGCCGCCAACCTGTGA
>JBGUUF010000077.1:0-1100 GCA_045133435.1 Acutalibacteraceae bacterium | reverse complement strand
AAAACCAAACAAAAAAATCCATCACCAACAAATTCATTCAAGAGGCTATGACTGAATTTTTCCGCCATCAGCTCGAGATCTGGTTCATCGAAAATCCCCTTGAAGCTGACAAGATCTGCGGTCAGGTGCTCCTCAACAAGCAGAGCCGTGAGCAGTCCGAAAAACAGCGTCTTAACCTCAAAAAGACGCTTGCCTCTAACATGGATATTACCTCACGCGTCAACAAATTCATCGACTGCCGCTCCAAGGATCCGAGCGAACGCGAGCTTTACATCGTGGAGGGTGATTCTGCGGCGGGTTCATGTAAGAACGCGCGCGACCCCGGATTCCAAGGCATTATGCCTGTGCGCGGCAAGATTTTGAACTGCTTGAAGGCAGATTACAACAAGATCTTCAAAAGCGACATTATCGTGGATTTGATAAAAGTTTTGGGCTGCGGCGTGGACGTCAAGGGACATCAGAACAAGAATCTCTCAACCTTCGACATCAACCAGCTTCGTTGGAACAAGGTCATAATCTGTACCGATGCCGACGTTGACGGATTCCAGATACGCACGCTGATTTTGACCATGATCTACCGTCTCATGCCGAAGCTCATCGACGCGGGCAAGGTCTACATCGCGGAATCTCCGCTGTACGAAATCACCTGCGGCAGTGAGACATATTTCGCCTACACCGAGCAGGAAAAGGCCGAAATTATGGAGAAAATCGGCAATAAGAAATTTACCATTCAGCGCTCCAAAGGTCTTGGCGAAAACGACGCAGACATGATGAGTTTTACCACAATGGCTCCCGCTACACGCCGACTTATCAAGGTCATGCCGACAGATGTTGAGCCGACGGAAAAAATGTTCGACGTATTGCTGGGTGACAATCTCAGCGGACGTAAGGAATACATTGCCGAACACGGCAGCGAATTTATAGAACTCGCAGACATTCAATAAAATTTTTAACCACACGGAGGTGATATTTTGGCACCCAAAAAGAGAAAAAGCACACCGCAAAAATCCGCAATGAGCGGTTACATCAAGGGCGCGGGCGAGGTCGTGTCACAGCCGATAGTTGACACCCTCGAAAGCAACTACATGCCCTATGCAATG
>JBGUUF010000076.1:0-9255 GCA_045133435.1 Acutalibacteraceae bacterium | reverse complement strand
CGACTTGTCCTTAAATTCAAAGCCGTCTTTCAGACATTGGCGGATCATCTCAGCGACATAAAACGGTCGATTGAGATTAATATGTACTTCTTCACCGTTCAAAGTCATAGGGAAGCCCTTGTTAAACATCCAATCATTGTTTGCTTTAAAATACACATCTAACGTAGCTTTGGGCATTTCAGCGGGAACGATCAAGAGATAGGGAGAATAAATATGGTCATAGTCATCGACCTGATACATCCACTTGTATTCAACATCATCGACAACTATCTTTCTGAAATGCTTTTTCATTCAATATGCTCCTATACCGCGAATTTTATTTTCTTACAATATTCCCGTCGCCTTCATTATGTCGAGTGCGACGAAGCCTTTCTGCTGGTCGCCGTTGACCGTAACATCTGCCGCTGCACGATAGATCCCGTCGCGCTTGGCATACAGCTGACGAATCGCGCCCATTTTATCCTCGCACTGGAGAAGCGGGCGGGTGCTGTCGTTGGCAAGCCGCTTGTATATTACCTCGGGCGTCACGTCTATCAGCACGAGCATGCAGCCCTCTCTCAGCGCGTCAACATTGCGCTGAAAGGTCAGCGCACCGCCTCCCGCCGAGATTATCAGCCGCGAACGCTGTGAGAGCTGCTTACACACCTTGTGCTCAAGGTCGCGGAAATACTGCTCACCGTGTATTCTGAATATCTCGCTGATGCTCATTCCCTCGGATTCCTCAATGAGCTTGTCGGTGTCAACAAGCTCGCGGCCTGTATTAGCCGCAAGCTCGGTGCCGACGGTAGTTTTACCGCAGCCCATAAAACCGAAAAGCACTATATTTTTATTCATCATAATTTTTTCATGTTCCTTTATCTATTGAAATTTAATTTGTAATACAGCAAATTTTCGTTTCAAATAATTATGAATTTTTATTTAGTAAAATGCTCGTTCATGTACTCCGTCGCGCTGACGATCACGTTCTCCACGTCCTCCTGCTTGAAGGTCACACCGAGCCATATTTCCTGTGCCGCTGCCGCCTGCCACACCAGCATAGGCATGCCGCCCTGTGTCTTGCAGCCTGCATTTCTCGCCGCCTTTAGCAATGCCGTATCTTCGGGATTGTAGACCACCTCAAACACAGCCTTGCAGTGGGGCAGGAGTTCAGCCGATACGGGCATTGCATCCACGCGGGGATACATGCCGACGGGAGTTGCGTTTACCAGCAGGTCGAATTCGCCGCTCAGCTCGGTGATTTTGACAATGCCCGCCTTTACATCGGAATGATACTTGGATATCTCCGCGATAATAGCTTCTGCGGCGGGGATGTCGCTCTCAAGAACGCCAAAGGTCATCTCACAGCCGGCTCTCGCGGCTTCTCCCGCGATCACTCGGCAGACTCCACCCGCGCCAAGTATCGCCACCTTGCCGCTCAGAGCAATATCCGCCGCCTCCAACGCGCGCACGAAGCCTGTGGGATCGGTGGTATAGCCTGTTTTGTCGCTGCTTCTGACGGTATTTACCGAGCAGTATTCCTTCGCCACGCCCTCGATGGAATTCATAAAGGGCATAATTGCAGGCTTGTAGGGAATGGTAACATTAAAGCCGTCGAGAGTGGTCAGAAGTTCAGGTATCTTAACGTCAAATTCGTTCGGGTCAATGTCAACCATCGAATACTCAGCGTCGATTCCGTTGAGCTTGAAAAGCTCGGTGTGAATGAAGGGAGACATGGTATGACCCAGCGGATGACCGATTACAGCAAATTTTTTAGTGTTCATATGATTACTCTCCTGTCTTTTGGAAAAAAATATATAATAAAATTTAATAAAATTGTTGACAAATCGCTTGATAGCTAATAATATCTTATTAGTGGCTCAAAGCTGTTGGCGGCACATCAAGTGCGCTGAAATAATATTAGCACATTTGCAGGTGAAATTCAACAGATTTCTATTGAGGCCTCAATTATCCTCAAAGGGGGTGCTTTTGTGGTATTTGAAAAGGTTAAGGCTATATTGGCCGATCAGTTTGATGTTGAGGAGGATTCTATCACTATGGAATCCAGCATTCAGGACGATCTGGGCGCAGATTCTCTCGATATTATGGAGCTGATGATGACTCTGGGCGATGAGTTCGATGTTCAGGTTGATGAGTCCGAAGTCGAAAATCTTACAACTGTTGGTGCTTTGGTTAAATACATTGAAGCCAACTCCTAATTAAAAACTGCTCCTCAAGCATTTTAAAGCTTGGGGGTTAAACAAAGAAATAAGCCGATATGCCCTTGTGAAGCATATCGGCTTATTTCTATATTTGAGAGAGGGTTTATATATTCCGCCAATTGAACCTTGCAAAACATTGCAAAAAAATCTGCGGAAAAAAGGCTGAGTTAAAATGTGTCGGACAGCTTGCATTACGCCCAGCGCATCCAGTTGACCTCGCGCGATATGTTTATCCACTCGCCGTCTGCATTCTTGCGGAATGCCGTATAAGGCGGAGCATCCAGCAACGGGATAACTTCGGGGCAATAATTTACCACCGTATTGAGGTCATATATACCGTTGCATCTGAAATTCGCCAGATATTCCTCGCTTTCGGTGCCGGTAAAGAGCCGCCAGCCGCTGTCATGCATAGTAGACGGCATAACGCGGTAAATCAGTCCCACAGGCAGACCCTCGACAAGGATAGTATCGGGAGCCATGCAAAGTCCGCGATTTGGGAGCAAGACTCTGAGCTGCTCACGCGGAATTTTGAATTTTTTCACTTATCATCATTCCCGTAACTTATTTCCGACTGTTTAAATGCTAACACATAAAATGTGATATTTTAATGATATTTTGTAAATATAATTTAAACATTTAATCTGTAACCTTATCACACACAAGTGCGCATCATATCTCAGTCAACAATCACAAACCCTCAGATAATTCACAATTCATTTATCAAAATTCCTATTTACTTCTGAAAAACACCGATTCCGATAAGTCCGGGACCTGTGTGCACACCGAGCGCCGCACCTATCTGACCTGCCACGGTGAATGCGCCGTTTGTTATCATGCCCTCTGCTTTTTTGCGGGCTGCCAATGCCTCAGTTTCGGCATTGCTGTTCATCACCGCAAGCTCCACGCGGTCGGCTTTGGAGGCAAAATCAGCAGCCAGATCAATAATTTTCTGTATCGCGCGCGCACGTCCCATCGCCTTGGCAACGGTGTAATAAACACCGTCAGAGTTGCAGGAAATGACCGGCTTGAGGTTAAGCGAGGTACCAAGCATGGCGGTGACAAGACCGATTCGCCCGCCCTTCTGTAAATATTTGAGTGTATCGAGACAGAAAAATACCTTCGACTTGCTCACCTCGCGCGGAAGCTTTATAATGAGATTCTCCCAGCTCACGCCCTCGTCGTTTACCATCTGCGCGGCGCGTATAGCAAGCATACCCGCGCCTATCGAGATATTTTTGCTGTCGAGCACAAATATCTCCAAGCCGTCATATTCCTCTGCCATAAGGCGGATCATGTTATATGTTCCGCTAAGCCCGGACGATATTGTGACCACAAAAACTTTCTCGTAGCCGTCAGCCTTTATGCGGTCAAACATATTGTTTATCGCGCCGCCGTCGGGCAGTGATGTCTTGGGAATCTCGATCGGAAGCTGCTCATAAAGCTCTCTGGGAGTGATGTCGATGCCGTCGAGACACTGACGGTCGGTGAAATTGATCATCAGCGGAAGCCAGTAAATACCGTACTTCTTGCGATAATTCGGGGGGACGTCAGTTCCCGAGTCAACCAAAATTGCAATTTTCTGTTCGTTCATAATAATGTAAACCTCACTTTTTTACTTTATATTTATAAAAATAAGATGTAGTCAATTTATTGTCGCAAAAAATTCCGACTGAATTAATTTTATGTCAAATGACATGCAATTAATCTTCCTCAAGCGCTTTTTCATCCTCGCGGATTATCGCGACCATTTTGCTAGTAAATATTTTCGTGGCAAACGAGCACGCCGCCATTGTGATCATCGCGTCGCCTATCACGAATTTAAAATCAATTTCAGTGCTGTCATCTGACGAAATAACACTCTCAGCGACTGTTTTTATAGAATACTCAACATAGTCACAGAAGCGATTGTATGCCTTTTCGGAATTCAGCGTTTTCAGAGTAGCATCCATTCCCAGACGTATATCGCTTATCGCCAGCGACTGCTTTAGTATCGTAATAATCAGGACACAAGCGATGTGCTCCCTGTAATATTTCTTTTTGTCCGGCTTAGAGACCATACCCAGCTTGACATAATTGTTTATCATCGAGGCGGTGATAAACGCTTCGTTGTCAAACCCGAGCACGGGTGCCAGCTCCTTTTCTATCACAGTGACCACCTGGTCCATATAAAGCCCAAGCGACGGTATCTTATCCCACCTCGGCAGGAAAAAATTCATCGCGCTTTGTGCAAATTCTATCATTCTGCTGTCATTGGCAAAATTAATATTGTCCATTGTCAAGACCACACTCCTTACACCGCGTTCAGATAACAAAAAGACGGTATAATCTAGTTTTAATAACCAGATTATACCGTCTTATATCGCGTCTGTCAATACTTATAAAATCATTTTACAAGTATTACAAAATTATTTTACATATTAAATAAAACTCAATACAAAGTTTCGTACATTTTTTTTGCGAGCTCAACCTTTTTGATGTAATATTCTGTATCACTGTAGGGAATATTGCTCAAAGTCTTGCCGTCGGGAGAAATACCCGAATCATTAAGCCACTGATTGACCCGCCACATGCCCGCGTGATATGCCGCGATGGTAAGCCGCTCGTTGCCGAATTCCTCCATAAGCAAGGACAGGAAATACACACCGTAGCGTATATTAGTCTCGGGGTCAAATATATCGCCCTTGCAGTCGGACCTGCCCTTATCCTTTGATCTCAGCCATTCAAAGGTATCAGGCATGATCTGCATAAGTCCACAGGCACCCAGATATGATTCAGCATTACTGTCAAAGCCGCTCTCGGTGTGAATTACGGCATAAGCAAGGTTGGTATCTATGCCGTACTCGTCGCAATACTGCTCAACGAATGCCGAATAATCCTTCGGGTAAAAATATTTCGTGACGGCGTTCAATCCGAAATATCCGCCTGCCGCCAGCAGAGCTATCACCATGATAACAGACAGAAATCTTTTCCCTTTTCGCATGCTTATCACCATGAGTTTGAACGTCCTCCTTTGGAATCGTATCGGGCAATAATATCTTTAACAATTTCTTCCGATTTCTCGGCGAGCTGCTCCAAGCTGCCGTCATTTACAATTATATACTGCGAGCGGGAGGTGTAATATTCATCCTCGTGCTGCATTTTCATCCGCTTGTTAATTTGCTCGGCTGTCAGCCCGTCTCTTTTTGCCAAGCGCTGAGCGCGTATCTCGGCGGGCGCGATTACCGAAACTATGCAGTCGCAGTATTTCTCCAACCCCGCTTCAAATAGCAGCGGAGCGTCGAACACGCAGTTTATTCCCTGTGCGCCGAATTCATTTGCGCGGTCAACCATGCGGCGTCTGATACTGCCATGCATTATCCGATTAAGCTCGTCGGTGCTCTCGCGGGAGGAAAATGCCCTGTCCGCCAGCAGACGGCGGTTCAGAGTCCCGTCGGGATTAATTAAATCATCGCCGAATCTCGCGGCTAATTCAGCCAGCGCAGGCTCGCCCGGCATGACGATCTCGCGGGCGACCTTATCTGCATCAATGATACCGAAGCCGTGCGCTTCAAATATACCGACGACCGCGCCTTTGCCGGCTCCGCTCGGTCCTGTTATTCCAACGAGCATAATAACAGCCCTCTCTGAAATATTTTTCTCAAAAAGTCATTACATTTTTGTAACATTTATATTTAATATATTCCATAAAAAAAATTAAGTCAATAAGGATTAAAAAAGTTTATTATTTATTAAAACTTTTCATGCGTTTTTTGACCTCATCCCACTCCACAGGAGCGTAATTTATCCGCTCGACACAGGCGCAGAACGAGCGGGAGGAATAATCGCGATATATCTCATTGCTGTGGACGTGACCGTAAATATTCGCATACGGCATGTTGACATTGATATACATCGGCTCGTGGGATATTATCCAAAAGCCGCCGAGGATTATCGGATAATCGTAAGCCGCGGCAAATCCGCAGTTTCTGTAATATTCCTCCGAGTGAATGTCGTGATTGCCTTTGATCAGAATCTTTTTTCCCTTGAGCTGCGAACAGATCGCGGCGGTCTTGGCGCAGTCGCCCGACACATCATAAAAGGAAAAATCTCCGACAACATACACAGTATCGTCATCTGAAACCGCCGAATTCCAGCGCGTTATCATCTCGCGATCCATCTCGTCAACCGACCCAAACGGACGGTTTTCGTATTCGATAATATCGCCGTGCCCGAAATGGGTATCGGCTATAAAAAATGTTTTCAAAGTCAACATTCCCCCTTTCTGTATTATCACCTCATTTAGTCCACTGGTAAATTTCGATTTACATTACAATTCAATCACACCGAATCCCGCCGCTCTGAGCAGACGATTGTAGACAGCCATACCCACACCATCGGTTGACGGACAGCGGGCATATACAACCCTCGCGCCCTGCTCATCAAGCTCGCGCAGTGCGGTAAACAGCCTGTGCGACTGGGTGAGCGGATCGTCCTCGCGCCCGTAGGTCACGCATTTCAGCGGGATTCTGTCCTCCTCGCCGTCAAAACACAGCGCGAAAACGGTTTCTTTATCCACAAAACTTTCCGCCATCTTGCAAAACGCCTCAAGGTCGGATTTTATGATCGTGACCTCTGCCTTCGGACTGTAATGCTTGTATTTCATGCCGGGAGAAGCCGCTTCTTCGCCCTCTTTAAGCTGTCCCATAACGGCGTCATCTATCTCTATCTCGCCCAGCACTTCGCGCAGATCATCGGGTGTAACTGCACCCGGACGCAACAGTCTCGGCACAGCTCCCGCCAGCGTTACCACCGTGGATTCCACGCCAAAATTGCAGTCGCCGCTGTCCAATACAGCGTCAATTCTGCCGTTCATGTCGTTCATGGTGTGCTTAGCGCAGGTCGGACTTGGACTTCCCGACAGATTCGCCGACGGAGCCGCCAGAGGAACTCCCGCCGCGTCGATAATTTTGCGCGTGGTGCGCATTGACGGGAATCTCACCGCCACTGTATTCAGTCCCGCTGATACCTCGTCGGGAATTATGTCGCTCTTGGGGAGAATTATGGTGAGCGGTCCCGGCCAATACGCCTCAGCGAGAGCCATAGCCTGCGGCGGTATCTCGCGAACCAGCGCATTCCACTGTGACAGCTCGGAGATGTGGACTATCAGAGGATTGTCCTGCGGGCGTCCCTTGGCCTTGAATATTTTTGCGACCGCCTTGCCGTCAAGGGCATTTGCCGCCAGACCATAGACCGTTTCGGTGGGAACTGCGACCAATCCCCCATTGCGGAGGATATCCCCCGCTATCGCTATATCTTCATCCGTATTGTGCAATAAAAGTGTATTTAATCTTTCCATTTTGACGCAACTTCCTTGTGTATAATTAACAATTAACAATTAATAATTAATAATTAACAATTAACAATTAATAATTAATAATTAATAATTAATAATTAATAAACTACCAATTGATAATTATTATTAATTGAATTTAGATTTTTTTCTTAAAATATTACATGATGTTACTTACAAAATTAAAATTCTCATCCAGCAAGATCAATTTCGCCGATTTTCCGACGGCTATTGAACCTAGGATACTGTCAATTCCGAGCGCACGCGCGGGATTGATCGTCACAGCGCGCAGAGCGTCCAGCGGAGGTATGCCGAACTCAACTGCATTGCGGAAGCCGTCATAGACCGTCGCAACTGCGCCTGCAAGCGTACCATCGGCAAGTCTCGCCTGACTGCCGCTGACAAAAAACTCCTGCCCGCCCAGTTTGAATTTTCCGTCACCCAGCCCTGCGGCAGACAACGCATCCGAAATAATGCACAATCTGTCGCGCCCGACCAGCTTGTAAGTCATGCGTATTATCGCGGGGTGAACGTGCAGACCGTCGCATATCAGTTCGCAGAATGCGCCGCTTTCAATCAATGCCGCCGCGCCGTTGGGCTGACGGTGATTTATGGAATTCATCCCGTTGTAGAGGTGGGTGGCGTTGGTTATTCCCGCCTCGATCGCGCCGCGTACGGTGTCGTAATCTGCGGCGGTGTGTGCGGCAGACACTCGGCATATCTGCGCCGCCTGCCTGATGAATTCAACCGCACCGTCGACCTCGGGCGCAACGCATGCCACGCGGATATTTTCACCGCTCAGCCGATACAATTCGGAAAATTTATCGAAATTTGGCGGCTGGAGGAATTCGGGCGGCTGTGCACCGCATTTTGCCGCTGAGAGAAACGGTCCCTCCAGATAAACTCCCGCAGGAATCGCGCCGCTTCGGGGATTTACTGTCGCCTTTTGATAGCGTGTCATCAGCGAACACAACTCGTCATACGGCACAGTCATTGCGGCGGGCGCAAATGCGACGATTCCGCGCGAGTGCAGAAACTCGCTCATCTTATCCAGACAGGCGGAGGTGTCGGCATCCGAACTGAAATCCGCACCGCAGCAGCCGTGAATATGCATATCAATAAGCCCCGGCGCGAGAATCCTGCCCGATATGTCAACTTCGCCCTCGCTGTCCGAAATCGAGCCGCGCGGAACTATCTCCATGATACGTCCCTTTGACACACGGACATCCGCCTCGGCAAGCGTAAAATCCGGCAAAACCGTCGATCCGTTTTTGTAAAGCATACCAACCTCACCCCTTTGCAATTTGTGCTTTTAAGCAATTATATCATTCGCATTTGAATTATTCAATATTGAAATCACTAATAAAATACAGTATAATGAAAATCTATTAAATATGGTAAGGAACGGTCGAAACATGGATTTCAATATTATGCTTTTTGACAGCTTTGAAACTCTTGATGTTTTCGGCAGGCATGGATATGGCTCTTGGTTTTGTCAAGCAATGATGAATTGTTTGAAAATTATGTTTTTAAAATCATAGATCAGTTTATTAATGAACTAAGTCGGCTGGGATTTAAAGTTATCCTTGCCGACTTTTCTTCATCCGCATATAAATGCCAAAAATCTACCTATAAATTCTTTACAGCATGGCAAACGGACATCATCGAATCAGTGCAATCAAACTTGGTGCGGGCATGGGAATTGTATCTCAACACCGAAGCACAAAA
>JBGUUF010000075.1:0-6055 GCA_045133435.1 Acutalibacteraceae bacterium | reverse complement strand
ACACTATCTACGTTGAAAGGTTTTCATTTATTTTTGACTTTGTCAAAAATGGTGGGGAGAAGTCTGCCCTTTTGGCTATGGTCGCTTAATTCCCTTTTGTGCATTTTGACGAACGCACCGCTTTTATGCTCATTTATAGTTATATGTTGACTTCTTTGACATAATGTGGTATTAAATATTTGACAGTATCATCAATTATGGAGTGTTATTGCCATTAATAAAGAAAAGGACGGTAATCAAATGAAGAAGCTTTTAAGTCTGATGCTCGCAGCCATTTTGACTGCTTCGGCGTTCATAATCCCGACCGGATGTTCAAAGGAGACAGGGGATGAGGTATCTCCATCCGCAGTTGATGCAAGCTTCGATGAAGATGAACTTATCGAAGCTGATGCAAACTTCGATGAAGAGGAACTCATCGCATTGCTTAACGAAATAAACAATTGCAACTATACATCAGTCGGTGGTACACTCAGAGTGGCCGAGATAGCTGCCGATATAAAAAATTGGGTCCAGCTCAACAAACCTGACACTGACAAGGTAAACGACATTGCCGCAAAATATTTCGTCAATTTCAACGACAAACAAAAGGCTGCATTTCAAAAAAACTACGATGTGATAGCTTACGCAGAAAGTCTCCTGTGGTTAGACCTTGGAACCAGCGTTGATATATTAGCACAGAAAGCCGGCGCATACATGCAGTTTGAATACGAAGACTGTGACGATGAGCTAGAGCAAGCCTTTATGGATGCCATAAATTTTGAATTCGATTATCAAAAGCCCGATTCAGGAAAAGATCCTACTATAAAAAACAGCACAGAATCCAATTTCGACAAGAAAACATATCTGAAATTTCTGCTTGACGCTTCAAATATAGAGGTCGGTACTGCCGGCTCATATTATAGCATGCAGCTTTGTGCCGCAAACTTTATGCAGTTTGTCGTAGACAACAGAGAATGCACTCAGAATGAAATAAAGGAGGGCATGAAGGAATGCTACAATTTATTGAGCATTACCGACAGAATAAATTTTGACGGCTATTTTGAGGATATAATGGATACCATCGACCAATTCATTCAAAACCCGTCAGAAATCACCGATTTAGAAAAGAGCGTGGACATGGATAATTTCTCGAAGTCGCTGCTTTACAGATTCGTCGATTTTATGCCGGAAATCTCGGGTGTACATTATTAAAACTATACTGATAAAACCGATAAAAAGCAAAGTATAATTTCTATGAAGTTATATTTTGCTTTTTTGTATATCAGAAAAAAATTCATGCCGACGCAATCAAATAACAGATAATGTCCGTCTAATATTATGAAAGCTTGATTTGGAGGTGATAAGCTTTGAGGGAGCTTGTTATAAAGGCTCAGACAGGAGATGCAGATGCATTTGTCGAACTTATGGAACTGAACAAACAGTCTATGTACAAGGTCGCGAAGGGATTTTTCTCAGATGTGTCTGACATTGAGGATGCTATGTCAGATACCGTGATGACCTGCTGGATGAAAATTTCCTCGGTCAAAAATCCCGAATACTTCAAAACATGGCTCGTTAAAATACTCATAAACAAATGCTGCGATATGCTCAAAAAGCGCAAAAATATCGTGCCGCTAGATGATCTACCAAACGAGCAGCGCTGTGAGATGGATTCCGACAGGCTCGAATTCGAGGATATGATAAGGTCACTGGATCGCAGATACAGAATTATATTTATCCTGTATTACAGCGACGGGTTCAGTGCGGAGGAAATCGCAGAAATACTGCACATACCCAAGGGGACGGTGACAAGCCGATTGAAGCGAGGACGCGAATATTTAGCCAAGGCATTAAAGGAGGGGCAAAACATATGAAAAGACGAGATTTTACGGAAGCAGACATCGCCGAGGTATTCCGCGGCGATGTTGAAATTCCGACATCGGTTGACGAGCGGCTGAAAAGCACATATGAAACGGTCAGACAAAGCAGTGCGGAGAAAATTAAAAATCAGGATAAGCCTGCGACTAAACATTTGAAGGTAAACAAAATTCTACTTGTAGCGGCGGCGGTCAGTGTGGCAGTGATTGCCTTTGCCGCCACAGCTGCGGCGGGGATGTCAAACACCGAATTTTTCAATTCGGTATTCGGCAGTCAGGGCATGGATAAGGCTCATTATGACAAGGAATATAATTATTACTGGCAGCGCGAAGATGTCGATGCCGACAATGTAGGCAAGATACTGAATAATTACATCATAAACATAGACAAGACATTTACTGTTGAGGAAGCAAACGAAAATTCGGGCAAAGACACCTACACCATACACGTTGAGAAGGCGGTCATCGACACCAACGACATAGGATTTGTCACCTATTCTATCGAAGGTCCGAATCTGTCGAAGCACATGGGCATGCTGGGTGAAAACGACACCAATATATGCGTGCTCGAAGATGATTATCATACCGTGCATTTTTTCGATATATGTTATGCAAGCGAGGGCGAGACTCAGTCCGAACATTTTTTGCACTATCACGAGAATCTGGACGTTGAGCGCTCGACCGAGAATAAATATTATATCGTACAGTCATTTGTACCCGGGGACAAGATAGATAATGCGGATATTGTTTTAAAATACTGGCTGCCCGACGGCGACCGTATTCGCGGCAAGAGCATTGATATAACCATCCCCAAGACCAACCGATACCCCGCCGTGACATTCCAAAACACAAAGGAAAACGCCTATGTGTCAATATCTCCCATGGGTCTTGCCGATATAGGCCGTCAGTACGTTCCGAAGCCTTATGTCGTGAATGATGCAGACACCATTATCATTAAATATAAGGACGGCAGTGAATATACCGTTATAGACTGCATCGAAAAGGATGCCGACGGCAAGGAAAAGGTCGTTGTAAACAGAATATTCGCCACCGGCGAAGAAATGATATTCAACCGATTTGTTGATGTTACGGAAATCTCCGAAATAGTTATTGATGACATAACACTCACACGCGCTGAAACCAAATCATCCAAATAACACGCACCGCGCATATTATGCAGATAATATGCGCGGTTTTATTCATGCCACAAGTCTCGATATTGTTAGGTCATAAAAATATCAAAAGTGCATTGAGCCGTGAAAGTAACCACGATATTTGGGTTTACCTTGAGCAATTGGAAAGACACATCCCGTTCGAGACGCAAAAATTCGTCTCGGGCGGGGATTTTTTCTGTACCGCTCACTCCCCTAGCCTTCGACTGAGCTGATCTTGCGGGAGGATCCCGAAATGATTGTAAATATTAAAAAGTATCTCAACGCTCAACCTCGGTGGTATCTCACCGTTTTCGATTTTGTTCAGACTTCCGACACCGATTTTCAGAAACATCGCCATGCTTTTCTTCGACAGACAGTAATGCTTCCTTAACCATCTCACATTATGTATAAAATTTTCCCATGCAGTTTTGTTCGCTGATTTTTCCATTTGATTTGCTCCTTTTTGCACTTTTACATCTAAAGGATGTAGCGATAACTATTTTACATCTAATAGATGTAAAAGTCAATACAACTTTTCGATGTAACGTAAAATATAGGCAATAATAAAAAAGGAGCAAATATGATGTATAGAATCAGAGATTTAAGGGAAGATAGAGACCTAAGCCAAACCGAAATTGCTAAAGTTATAAAAACAACTCAGCAACAATACAGCAAAATTGAAACAGGTAAAGCTGACATAAGTGGAGAAAAACTGAAATTACTTGCACAATTTTACAATGTATCCGTTGACTACATTCTTGGATTAATTGATGAACCAAAACCCTTGAAATAACATTACTCTACCTAATTACTAAAGATTCTTTTTGTCTCGATTTCAACTTTATTGCGTAACTTCCACTCGAAAAATCTCCGATTTTTCTTGTTAGTTTTTTATTATGCGAAGCTACGCTTGGCGTATATTTTTCTATTTCAGCTTTTTCTTGCACTTTAGTTTTGTGGTGGCGCTGCCTCAGCCACTCAAGGAATGTCGGTTTCCTTCTGGAACCCCATTGTAGAGCTGTTTATCCAACCTTATATTAAATGTTGACAATTACACGATTTAGATTTAAAATAAAAAGAAGCAGTATGCTTACAAAATAATTATCATTTATATAAAAATTCATTTATATAAATTTCAGGAGGTATTTCTATTATGAGAAGCGATATGCTTAAAGAGGGTCCCGCCAGAGCGCCTCACCGCTCCTTGCTCAAGGCTCTCTCTATCACAGATTCCGAAATGCAGCGCCCCTTCATCGGCGTTGTAAATTCTTACAGCGAGTACATCCCCGGTCACATGCACCTTCGCGAGATCGGCGAGGCTGTCAAGGCGGGCATCCGCAATGCAGGCGGCGTTCCCTTTGAGTTCCAGACTATCGGCGTTTGCGACGGTCTGGCTATGAACCACCCCGGCATGAAGTATTCCCTGCCCTCCCGTGAGCTGATCGCAGACTCTATCGAGGTCATGCTCACCGCTCACCCGATGGATGCAGTCGTATTCATCCCCAACTGCGACAAGATCGTTCCCGGTATGCTGCTTGCCGCCTGCCGTCTGAATATCCCCGCTATCTTCATCAGCGGCGGTCCCATGATGTCCGGCAAGTGCGATGGCGACAAGTACGGTCTTTCCGAGATGTTCGAGGCTGTCGGCAGCTACTCCGCAGGCAAGATCACAGCCGAAAAGCTGGTTGAGCTTGAGACAAAGGCATGCCCCACATGCGGCTCCTGCTCGGGTATGTACACAGCCAACTCCATGAACTGCCTGACCGAAGCTATCGGTATGTCTCTCCCCGGCACAGCAACATGCCTTGCCGTATCCTCCAAACGCCGCCGCCTTGCAAAGATGGCAGGCGAAAGAGTGCTTGACCTGCTCAAAGAGGACATCAAGCCCCTCGACATCATCACTCCCAAGGCTCTTGAAAACGCTCTGCGCTGTGAAATGGCTCTGGGCTGCTCCACAAACACAGTTCTCCACCTCACAGCTATCTCCTATGAGGCAGGCTGCCCCATCGACATGGACATCATCGACGAGATAAGCAAGACCACTCCCCAGATATGCAAGCTCAACCCCGCGGGTCAGACATTTATCGAGGATCTCGACGCTATGGGCGGCATTCAGGCTGTTCTCGCCGAGCTGAACAAGGCTGACCTCATCAACACAGACTGCCTGACAGTTTCGGGCAAGGTCGCCGACAGACTTGCAGATGCTCTCCCTGCTGACGGCACCGTTATCCGCACACTCGACAATCCCCACCGCAAGGACGGCGGCATTGCTGTACTCCGCGGCAATATCGCTGTGGAAGGCGCTGTTGTCAAGCAGGGCGCAGTTGCTCCCGAAATGATGCAGCACAGCGGTCCCGCAAAGTGCTTCGACTGCGAAGAGGACGCAAGTGCGGCTATCCTCGGCGGCAAGATAGAAGCAGGCGACGTTGTTGTTATCCGCTACGAAGGTCCCAAGGGCGGTCCGGGCATGCGCGAAATGCTCACCCCCACCTCCGCACTCGTCGGCATGGGTCTGGATAAATCCGTTGCCCTCATCACAGACGGTCGTTTCAGCGGTGCCACAAGAGGCGCGGCTATCGGTCACGTTTCTCCTGAAGCAGCAGCAGGCGGACTTATCGGCCTGATTCAGGACGGCGACAAGATTAATGTTGACATCACCAACCGCTCACTCACTCTCGATGTTTCCGACGAAGAAATCGAGAAGCGCCGCGCGGCATGGGTTGCTCCCAAAAAGAAGCTCAAGGGCTACCTCGCACGCTACTATCAGCATGTAAGCAGCGGCTCACAGGGCGCAGTATTCCTCAAGGATGAATAATTTTACATTATAAATAAAAAAATTACGCCCGCCGGGGGTGTCGAATTAAATCGACTGACCTCGGCGGGCTTTTTGTTTGGTTATAAAGTTTATTTATCCCCGAATTCCAGCCGTTTGTCACACATAACTTGATATATTATTGGGGACGTGCTAACATGAATTTGGCAATTCAATTTTGTTTGGAGGTTCTTCACAATGCAAAAAGTACTCATCATGGGCGGAAGCTACTT
>JBGUUF010000074.1:0-13696 GCA_045133435.1 Acutalibacteraceae bacterium | reverse complement strand
TCCTATTGCTAACTGGGCTCTTGTCAGAAACCAATTGGCTATCGATGATTCTATCCAGGCTAGAATTCTAAAATACGAAAATTTTTAGGCAATAATTTCCCACACACTCTAAAAATACTTACACACTTTTCTTGACATTCCTTTTTATTGTGCGAAGCTACGCTTCGCTTTGCTTATTTTCCGATTTTAAATTTGTTTTTCACTTTAGTTCTGTAGGGGCTTTGCCCCTACAACCCCACGATGGGCTCTGCCCTGGACCTGCCAAAGGCTAACAGCCATTCAAGGAATGGCTGTGTCCCCATTTGGATTCCCGATGTTACGCAGTCATTATATCAATCACGCGGTGGGATCGGAGTGAATATATCGCTCTGTGCCTTAGGCTGCTCATCGCTATGGAGCATTTTGATAAAACTATATCCTTTCTTGACATACCCCATATTTCCATAAAACAAATGTGCGTCCGAGCGTCTCAAACCGCTCGTCAACACCATATTTGACGCGCCTATCTCATACGCATAATCCTCCGCTCTCTCCGCCAGACGAGTGCCGATCCCATGATTCTGATACTCGCGCTTGACCGCCAGCGAAATTATTCTCACATATTCGCCGTCCATCTCAAATGCAAGCCCCCGCATCATACCCACGAAGCCTATAACTCTGCCGTCCATTTCGGCAACAAACGAAGTGTAATTATCATTATCGTATATCTTCATAATGCGGTCGTATATATCCGAGGACATCCCATCATAACCCAGCTCGTTTTTTATCAACCCGATAACGTCGGTGAAGTCCTTCAGTTCCATTTCTCTTATAATCAATGCCATTTTTTCACGTCCTTTTTTTAATATCAACAGCCGAATACATACAGCCGCGCCAGTCCGAACATCTCGCGGAACCAATAGCCTATGACCAAATATATCCTCGTGTCACAGCAGGCAGAATAGATGTTGTCAAAGCCCGCCTTCTCCGCCCAAATGCGCGCCCTCAGCTCGTGGAAGCGGTCGGTCACTATCACCACATTATGCGACAGACCGTTAAGCTCGATAGTCGCCTTGGTGTAGAGCAGATTTTCCTCGGTACTGGTCGAACTGTCCTCTATAATTATCCTGTCGGCGGATATGCCCTTCTCGGTGAGATATTTCTTCATCACATACGCCTCGGAATATTTCTCGTCTTCGCCCTGACCGCCGGTTACCACGCACATCACATCGGGATTTTTCAGCAGCTCCTTGTAGGCTTTATCCAGCCTGTCTTTAAGCATCCAACTCGGTTCGTCATCTATCGTCTTGCAGCCGAGCACCACAATGGTGTAATTCTTGCAGTCGTCGGGCACGGTCGTAATAGATGCCTTTATCATCAATCCCGAAACGAAGCAGAATGCGATAAGTCCCGCCGAACCGAGCAGCGCGATAAATACGCATATCGCCCGCGCCTTGAAGCTGCGTGCGCTCTCGATCATATTCCAGCAATACGCCGCCGCCGATATACACAGCATGATAAGCGACGACGACATCACACCGATGCCCCGTATGCCGAAGAATATCGGAGCTAAGCACCACAGAAACAGCAGTCCGAATACGACTGTAATTATCTTGCGCGGGCGAGACAGCTCGCCCCAACGCTGAAAATGCAGATTTTGCCGCCTTTTGGATTTATTCTCAGGCTGACCGCCGTTGCTCGGTGGAACCTCTACCTCGATTTTACTATCGACGGTCGTTGGTTTATTTTGAACGACCTCTGTTTGCTGATTTTCTGACATTTATATCTTCCCCCGCCGCAAAAAATTAATCCTGTATCATGTGAACATCAAGCTGATTGAACGGTATCTCAACGCCCGCCTGATTGAGCGACTCCAGAATGCGCTCGTTTATAGCGTATCTCGACGCATTGTAGGTGCCGGTGTCCACCCACACCAGTATGTCGAATGTAATAGCGCTGTCGTCAAACGACTTGATGCCGATCACCGGCTGATTCTCCCAATGCACATGCTCGCTCGATTTGAGCGCATGCATGATGGCATTCTTGACCGTCGCTATGTCGGAATTATATGCCACGCCCACCGACAGATCAAGTCTGCGGGTGCTCTTGGCGGTGTAATTGGTTATCATATTGCCTGTCATTACAGAGTTCGGAATGACCAAACGCTTGTTGTCGGCGGTCGCCAGCGTGGTGAACATCAGCTCAATGCGCTTGACCGTACCGGTCTGACCGTTGACCTCGATAAAATCGCCGACTCTGAATGTATTGTTGAAGAGGATGAGCACACCGCTGGCGAAGTTGGAAAGGCTGTCTTTGAGAGCAAGACCGACCGTAACGCCCGCTGTACCGAGAGCCGCCACCAACGTGGTGACATTCATCCCCAGTGTGGCAAGCGCGGTGATTATCGCGATGACCTTGAACACAACTTTAAGGCAGGAATGCAGAAACGTGCGTATGCCCTCGTCAATATTGCCGCGCTCCATCGCCTTGAGTATTATCTTGGCGACAAATCCCGAGAGCCACCAGCCTATCGCAAGCACCGCCAATGCGCCTCCGAGCTTGGGGAGCAGGTCGAAAAACCACTGGCATATTGCATCCCAGCTTACAATTTTGCCGAAAAGATTGACAAATGTTTCGCTGACCAGATTAAAAAATTCATTCATAAAAATTCCAACCTCTTTCAAAATAAATCAATTCATAATTGCTGTAAAACTATATTTAAAATTATACCATTTGCGGGGCGAATATGATAGTGCAAATATATTAAAAAACAGAGTTAAATGAAAAAATTATCATCTAACTCTGTATCAATTTACACCTTTGAATAGCCTGCGGCGGCAACGAGCTTATCTATGGTATTCTGCACCGACCGTTTCGGAACAGCACCGTACACACCTGACAGATCCTTCTCGCCGAAGGTCAGACCGCCGATACCCGAGCATATCCAACCCGATACGATCAGCATGTTCGGCTGATAATCCAGCTTGATGAAGTGCATGGCGGTCAACATGCCTGTACCTTTTTTCCAAACGATCTCATTCTTATTGTAAGTAGTTTCATGGTAGCCGTCACCGGTCAGAATAGCCTTAATGCGCTCGTGAATCTGATTAGGATCCTGATTATTAAGCGGAATGTTTACACACGTTCTTGGCATTTTATTGTCTCCTTTTTAACCTTTTTAGCTTTTATTGGCGAAATCTCACAAATTTGCCGATTTTATTATATCAATCATTCTCACAAAAGTCAAGCCGCAAATGCCCAAAAAACCTCCGCACGTTCTTGGCACGGAGGTTTGTATGGTTAAATATAAGTATCGTCATTTGGCTGAGCGGCTTTTCCGCAGATTCTTACCGAGGCTGCCCTTCCCCGCCGGACGATTTTAACGGAGCCGCCGAAGCTCTGTCGGCGATCCCATAGAAATTTTAAGAGAAATTCAGTCAGTCAGCGAGGCATTACTCAGCCTTTGCGTCTTCCTTGGATTCCTTAGTCACGAGTTCAATAATGCACATCTCAGCAGCGTCGCCTCTGCGGGGACCCTTCTTGATGATGCGTGTATAACCGCCGTTTACATCTGCGTAAGCCGGTGCGATTTCGTCAAACAGCTTCTTTGCAACATCTTCCTTGGTAACAAAAGCCATAACGTTTCTCTTGCTTGCAAGGCTGTTGTCCTTAGCCATAGTGATCATTTTTTCAGCCAGAGGTCTTACTTCCTTTGCGCGTGTAACGGTTGTTTCGATCTTGCCGTTTTCAAAAAGGAAAGTTACCATTGCTCTGAGCATTGCCAGTCTGTGGTCGGAAGTTCTTCCGAGCTTTCTTGTACCGGGCATGGAATTCACTCCTTTACTCTGTTTGTCATATTGATGTCGGGGTGAGGATTATTCCTCGTCCTTTCGCAGCTTGTAGCCGAGAGATTCGAGCTTTTCCACGACTTCCTCAAGGCTCTTTCTGCCGAGGTTTCTGACCTTCATCATGTCGTCTTCCGTCTTGCTGATGAGGTCTTCAACCGTATTTATTCCCGCACGCTTGAGACAGTTGAAGGAGCGGACGCTGAGGTCAAGCTCTTCAATGGTCATCTGAAGAACCTTTTCGCTGCCTGTGTTGTTAGTCTCAACCATGATTTCCTGTGAAGATACGCTCTCGGAGAGATTTACAAACAGGTTGAGATGCTCGGTGAGCACCTTTGCGCCCAGAGACACAGCCTCCTGAGCATTGATAACACCGTTTGTCCATACTTCCAGCGTAAGTTTGTCGTAGTTGGTCACATTGCCGACGCGGTAATCGTCAACCTTGTAGTTTACCTTTACGACAGGTGTATATATTGAATCGACAGCGAGTATTCCGATGACATTCTGCTGCATATTGAGCTTGTTCTTCTGAGCGGAAACATAGCCGCGGCCCGTATCCAGCACAATCTCCATGTGGAGCGATGCGCCTTCTGCCAATGTGGCAATATGCATATCGGTATTCAGAATTTCCACTTCACTGTCACATCTAATTGAACCGGCAGTCACTTCAAGCTCACCTTCGCCCTCGGCACAGGTAGCATCAATCTGCACGGTCTTGGGACCTTCGCCGTGAAGCTTGGCGGTAAGGCCTTTCAGGTTGAGTATAATCTCGGCTACGTCCTCCTTGACACCGGGGACGGTCGAAAACTCATGCAACACGCCGTCGATCTTGACCGAATTGACAGCAACGCCGGGAAGCGATGACAGCAGAACTCTTCTGAGCGAATTGCCCAAAGTAGTTCCGTAGCCGTTCTCCAGCGGCACTACGACAAAGCGTCCGTAAGTGCCGTCGGCAGCCAGCTCTTCTGTCTCGATTCTGGGCTTCTCAATCTCCAACATTCAAAACCCTCCTTATCGTTTAAGTACAACGAATGCAGTACTTTCAGTATATCACAAATGCAATGTCGAAAAAGAACATTACTTGGAGTACAACTCGACGATAAGTGTTTCTTCGACATCGAGGTCGATGTCTGCTCTCTCGGGAACAGCAACAACCTTTGCCTTGAGGTTTGTCTTGTCAAGATCAAGCCACTTAACTACAGGCTTTGCCGAGTTCTTCTCGACAACTTCCTGGATCTTTGCGCTCTCGCGGCTCTTATCAGCAATAGCGATCTCCTCGCCTACCTTTGTGAGGTAAGAGGGGATGTCGACCTTCTTGCCGTTTACGGTGAAGTGACCGTGAACAACGAGCTGACGGGCTTCGGCTCTGGAGCTTGCCCAGCCGAGTCTGTAAACTACGTTGTCAAGGCGGCTCTCGAGGATAGCGAGCAGGTTTTCACCTGTGATGCCGCTCTTGCGGGTAGCCATCTCATAGTAGTGACGGAACTGACCCTCGAGAACACCGTAGTAACGTCTTGTCATCTGCTTAGCACGGAGCTGAACACCGTACTCAGAGGACTTCTTGCGTCCCTGGCCGTGCTGACCGGGAGCGTAATTTCTGCGCTGGATAGCGCACTTGTCAGTTGTGCATCGCTCGCCTTTGAGGAAGAGCTTCTTGCCTTCGCGGCGGCAGAGCTTGCAAACTGCGCCTGTATATCTAGCCATTGATTATAGCACCTCCGTAATAATGCTTCTGTCGATTAGACACGTCTTCTTTTGGGAGGACGGCATCCGTTATGGGGAATCGGAGTAACATCCTTGATCATTGTGACCTGAAGGTCTGCGCCCTGCAATGCTCTGATTGCAGCTTCACGTCCCTGACCCGGGCCCTTTACATAAACTTCAACTCTCTTGAGACCGTGCTCCTTGGCAGCGTTTGCAGCTGTCTCGGCAGCAGACTGAGCAGCAAAGGGAGTAGACTTCTTGGAGCCTCTGAAGCCGAGCTCGCCGGCGCTTGCCCAAGAAATTACGTTGCCCTCAGTATCTGTGATGGTGACGATTGTGTTGTTGAAAGTAGACTGGATATGAACTGCTCCGCTTTCGATGTTTTTACGTTCGCGGCGTCTGCGTACTGCAGCGCCTTTCTTGGCTGTTGCCTTTGCCATATTAGCTCTACCTCCTGCTTACTTCTTCTTGTTAGCAATAGTCTTCTTGGGACCCTTGCGTGTGCGTGCGTTTGTCTTGGTTCTCTGACCTCTTACGGGCAGACCCTTGCGATGGCGAACACCGCGGTAGCACTGAATGTCGATGAGTCTCTTGATGTTAAGAGAAACATTACGGCGAAGGTCGCCTTCGACAACCAGGTTCTTATCAATATATTCACGAAGCTTCTTCTCATCTTCTTCTGTGAGATCGCGGACTCTGGTATCAGGATTTACACCTGTTGCGGCAAGAATTTCGCTTGCCTTCTTGCGGCCGATACCGTAAACATAGGTAAGACCGATTTCTACCCTTTTATCTCTGGGCAGATCCACACCGGCTATACGAGCCATTCGTTAGACACCTCCAAATTATGGCGTTCAGGATTAGCCCTGACGCTGCTTGTGCTTGGGATTTTCGCAAATAACCATAACGCGACCCTTGCGCTTTATGATTTTGCACTTCTCGCAAATTTTCTTTACAGAAGGTCTGACTTTCATTTGTATTTGCCTCCCTTTATTTCAGCTCCTCGATTACTTGGAGCGCCATGTTATTCTGGCCTTGGACAGGTCGTAAGGAGACATCTCCATCTTGACGCTGTCGCCCGGCAATATCTTAATAAAATTCATTCTGAGTTTACCCGAGATGTGTGCCAAAACCTCGTGGCCGTTTGGCAGCTCTACGATAAACTGTGCGTTCGGTAGCGCTTCCTTCACTATACCGTCAATTTCAATTACGTCTTCCTTTGCCATAAGAAAAACCTCCTCGAATCATCGTTCAATAATACGGACTGATTTAATTAATTGTCTTTGCCGAAGTTGTACTTCCACAGCAATTTTCTGATTGCCCTGTCGGAAGTCATGCAATCCGGAGCAAATTCATCCGTCGGCTCGACATGGCGCAAATTCTTGCGTTTCGGTGCTGCCAGCTTGCGGTGTCTGCCGTCGCAGATCATCACGCAGCCGTCAAGACAGCCCACCACCACGGAATATCTCCCGCAGTCCTTGCCGGCGATTGATCTGACCACCATACCCTCTCTCATCATCATTCCGGATCGGGCATAGTGAGGATCACAGGGCCGTCGGCCGTAATGGCGACGGTGTGCTCAAAGTGGGCGGATAATGCGCCGTCCGCAGTCACCACAGTCCAGCCGTCGCTGAGCTGTCTTATATGCGGGGTGCCGGCATTGATCATCGGCTCGATAGCAATGACCATGCCCTCTTCAAGTCGGTAACCCCTGTGAGGAGTTCCGAAATTCGGTACATTGGGATCTTCGTGGACACTTGCGCCTACTCCGTGGCCGGTGTATTCCCTCACCACCGAGTAACCGCGAGCCTCGACATACTCCTGAATGGCGTGACCTATATCACCGATCCGGTTGCCTTTGACCGCCTGCTTTATGCCTACATACAGGCTTTCGCGGGTGGCATCCAGCAGCCTCTGCGCCTCGGGAGAGATCTCACCGCAGGCAAAGGTGTAAGCCGAATCGCCGTGGAATCCGTTTATACATGCACCGACATCGACGCTTACTATGTCGCCGCTGCGGATAACCACGTCCTTGCTTGGTATGCCGTGGATGACCTGATTATTGATTGAGATACACGCGCTTCCTTTGAATCCGTACAATCCGAGGAAAGAAGGCTTAGCTCCCTCTCCCTCGATGTAACGGCGAATAACGTCATCCAGCTCCTTGGTGGTCATGCCGGGCTGAATAGCCCTGCCTGCAACCTTGAGAGCGTTGCCCGTTATTCTGCCTGCCTCTCGCATAAGCATGATTTCTTTGCTTGTTTTTTGGATAATCATTCAATTACCTCAAATTATTTTTCGAGAGCGCAGAATGTGAGATAAGTTGTCTGCTCGACCTGATCCTGACCCTCTACAACGCGGAGCTTGCCGGTCTTGGCATAATACTCCTTGAGAGGCTCGGTCTGCTCGTGATAAACCTTGAGTCGATCGGCAACTGTATCGGGGTGGTCATCCTTACGCTGAATAAGGGTGCCTCCGCATTTGTCGCAGACTCCTTCAACCGACGGCTTTTTGAATTCCATGTGGTAGGAGCTGCCGCATGCTTCGCAGACACGGCGACCGGACAATCTTGCGGCGATAACTTCATCGGCGACATTAATGTCAAGCACCTTGTCGATGGAAACGCCCATGTTGTCGAGTGCCTCGGCCTGAGCGATCGTTCTCGGGAAACCGTCGAGG
This sequence comes from Acutalibacteraceae bacterium, assembly GCA_045133435.1. Taxonomy (GTDB): domain Bacteria; phylum Bacillota; class Clostridia; order Oscillospirales; family Acutalibacteraceae; genus RUG762. Next base: position 5,489 of record JBGUUF010000074.1, on the reverse strand, counting down.
ATGAAACCGTTTGCGCAGTCATCCTTAGCGATGCGCTCCTTGATGATGTCGATAACGACCTCATCGGGAACGAGCTTGCCGCTCTCGATGTATTCCTTTGCCTTGAGACCGACCTCAGAGCCGCTTTTCAGTGCTTCTCTGATAATATTTCCGGTTGAGATCTGGGGGATATTCAGAGCCTCGGAGATCTTCTCGGCCTGAGTACCCTTGCCGGCGCCCGGAGCGCCCAAAAGTATAATCTTCATGGATAAATCCTCCCTTTGTCTGATGTTAATTACTCAAGAAATCCTTTGTAGTGGCGCATGAGCATCTGGCTCTCGATCTGAGTTACAGTCTCAAGGGCAACACCCACGAGAATGATAACAGATGTACCGCCGAAGTCTATGCCGAGCTTTGTGAAAAGGTTGATCACGATCGGCACGATGGCGATAACGCTGAGGAACAGCGCGCCAAGCAAAGTAATGCGGGAAATGATTTTGCTAAGATAAGCGATGGTGTTCTTGCCGGGACGAATGCCGGGAATAGCACCGTTGTTTTTGTGAAGATTATTTGCTATTTCTATCGGATTATACTGAATGGTCACATAGAAGTAAGCAAACAGGATAATGAGCATGAAATAGACCACCGGATAAACTCCGGAATCTGTGCTGAAGAAGCTCCAGAATTTATACCAGAAGGTATCCGGCTGATTGCTGCCGTAAACCAGCAATCTTACTGTTGCGGGGATGGACACGATCGAGGAAGCAAAGATGATGGGCATAACGCCTGTCATATTTACCTTGATCGGGATGTACGACTTCTGACCGCCGACCATCTTTCTGCCCTGCACGCGCTTTGCGTACTGTACAGGGACCTTGCGCTCTGCATTCTGCATGAATACGATGAACCATACGATCGCGAGGAAGGCGATGATAACACCGGGAATTACGAAGTAATAGCCCTTGCTGCCATTATTAGCAAGCTCGATCCATGCTCTGAACTGGTTAATGACCTTCGGAGCGCTGGAGACGATACCCGCAAAGAGCAGTATTGAAATACCGTTGCCGATGCCTTTTTTGTTGATCTGCTCGCCCAGCCACATTACGAGTGCTGTGCCGGCGCAGAAGCAGGCAACGATGAACACACCTATATAGATGTTTACAAATTTGGAATCATACTCTTTTACAACACCGCTGTTGCTCTTGAGCATGAAATAGAACATAATGCCCTGCACAACACCAAGACCGATAGTTGTGAGGCGGGTTATGTTGTTGATCTTCTTACGGCCTTCAGTACCCTCCTTAGCCAATCTTTCCAAAGGAGGAAGGGCTACGGTAAGGAGCTGAATGATGATCTGAGCCGTGATGTAAGGGCTGATACCCATTGCAAACAGGGTGGCGTTTTCAAACGCTCCGCCCGACATGAGGTTAACATAGCCGAGCAGATTGTTTTCGCCGCCTGTCATGCTTGCCATCATTGTCTGGAGCGCGTCGGCGTCCAGAAACGGGACAGGGATAGCAGTACCCAAACGGAATATGAATACGATAAAGATCGTGTATAAAAGTTTCTTGCGGAGATCAGGGATAGCAAAAGCGTTTCGTATAGTCTGAATCACTTTTACATCACCTCAGTCTTTCCGCCGGCAGCTTCAATTTTCTTGACAGCTGACTCGGAGAAAGCTGCGGCCTTAACCGTAAGATTCTTTGTGAGCTCGCCGTTGCCGAGAATCTTTACACCGTCAAGCTCCTTCTTGATGATGCCCATCTCGATGAGTGCGATAGCATCAACTGTTGCTCCGTCCTCAAAGACATTGAGCTTGCCCACGTTAACTTCTGCGTACTCTGTTGCAAAGATATTGTTGAAGCCTCTCTTCGGGATTCTTCTCTGGAGAGTCATCTGACCGCCTTCAAAACCGGGACGCATGCCGCGGCCTGCTCTAGCCTTCTGACCCTTGTGGCCTTTGCCTGCGGTCTTGCCGTTGCCGGAACCGTGACCTCTGCCGATGCGCTTAACGTCGCGTACAGAGCCTTCAGCGGGAGAAAGATTGCTTAATTTCATTGTCTTCGCACCTCCTTGCGTTATGCTTCGGTTACCTCGATGAGGTGGATAATCTTATTGATCTTGCCCTTTGTCTGAGCGTTGTCGGGCTGAACTGTTACGTCGCCCGGCTTCTTGAGACCGAGGGAATGGGCGGTTGCGATCTGGTCCTTCTTGTAGCCGATGAGGCTCTTAACAAGTGTAATTTTGTAAGCCATGCTGCACACCCTCCGATTAACCTATGATTTCTTTTACGGTCTTGCCTCTGACAGCAGCGACCTCTTCCGCATTGCGGAGACTTGCCAGACCTGCAACTGTTGCTCTTACAACGTTGTAGGGGTTGTTGGAACGCAGAGCCTTAGTTCTGATGTCCTTAACGCCTGCTGCTTCAACAACAGCACGGACAGCACCGCCTGCGATAACACCGGTACCTGGTGCAGCCGGCTTGAGCAGAACTTCGCCTGCGCCGAACTTACCGATAACCTCGTGGGGGATCGTAGCGCCCTTGAGAGAAACCTTGATGAGGTTCTTCTTGGCATTCTCAATACCCTTGCGGATAGCGTCCGGAACTTCGCCTGCCTTACCGATACCGAAACCGATAATGCCGTTGCCGTCGCCGACTACGACGAGAGCTGCGAACTTCATGATACGACCGCCCTTAACAGTCTTGGAAACACGGTTGATTGCAACAACTGTTTCCTTGAGCTCCATTTTGGATGCGTCAATTCTTGCCAAAGTTGCTCCTCCTCCTTAGAACTTGAGTCCACCCTCACGGGCGCCTTCGGCCAGTTCCTGAACACGGCCGTGATAAATGTATCCGCCTCTGTCGAAAACGACTTCTTCAATGCCTTTTTCCAGTGCGATCTTTGCGATCTTTTCGCCAACCTTGCGAGCTGCTTCTTTGTTGCCGCCGTTACCCTCGAAATCCTTGTCGAGTGTAGATGCGGAGCAGAGTGTTACGCCCTTTACATCATCGATGATCTGAGCATAGATGTTGGCAGCGGAGCGAAATACATTGAGACGGGGGCATTCAGCTGTACCCGAGATTTTGCCGCGTACTCTTGCGTGACGGCGGATTCTTGCTTTGTTGGTATCAACCTTTTTAACCATTTCAGATTCACTCCTTTATTTACTTCTTCTTGCCTTTACCGGTCTTGCCTTCCTTCTTGCGGACGTACTCACCGGTGTATCTTATACCCTTGCCCTTATACGGCTCAGGCGGACGCTTTTCTCTGACTTCGGCGGCAAACTGGCCAACCTGCTGCTTGTCGGGACCGGAAATGACAATCTTGTTTGCTGTGGGGCAGTCGATTGTGATGCCGGGAACTTCAGGCATGATGACCTGATGCGAATAACCGAGGTTCATAACGAGGTTCTTGCCCTGCTTCTGAACTCTGTAACCAACGCCGATAACGTCGAGCTCCTTGGAGAATCCCTTGCTTACACCCTCTACCATGTTGGATACGAGTGTACGGGTGAGACCGTGGAGCGAACGGTTGAGCTGCTCATCGTTGGGACGGCTTACGATTACGCTGCCGTCTTCTACGCTGATGTTCATATTAGCGTGGAATGTCTGAGTAAGTGTGCCCTTGGGACCCTTAACTGTAACTGTGTTGCCGTCAACCTTGACCTCAACGCCGGCCGGTATTGCTATCGGCTTTCTGCCAATACGTGACATGTGTTCGCCACCTCCTTACCAAATATATGCGAGGACTTCGCCGCCAACCTTTTCGGCTCTGGCCTTCTTGTCTGTCATAACACCCTTAGATGTTGACAGAATTGCGATGCCGAGTCCCTTGAGAACTCTGGGCATATCCTCTACGTTTGTGTATACTCTGAGACCGGGCTTGGAAACTCTCTTGAGTCCGGTGATAGCAGGAGTCTTGCCTGCGCCGTACTTGAGAACGATTCTGATTGTGCCCTGTACATTGCCCTTGTCTTCGATGACAGTGTAGCTCTTGATGTAGCCTTCCTCAGCAAGGATCTGAACGATAGCCTTCTTCATGTTGGAAGCGGGAACATCTACTGTCTCATGCTTAGCTGTGCTAGCATTGCGAATTCTTGTGAGCAGGTCTGCGATTGTATCAGTAATCTGCATTTAATTTACCTCCAATCCGACATTACCAGCTTGCTTTTCTCACGCCGGGGATCTGACCCTTGTGAGCAAGCTCTCTGAAGCAGATACGGCAAACGCCGTACTTGCGGAGATAAGCATGTGGTCTGCCGCAAATCTTGCAGCGATTGTATGCTCTTGTGGAATACTTTGCAGGTCTCTGCTGCTTAACCTTCATTGATGTCTTTGCCACAATACTACCTCCTTATTTAGCGAAGGGAGCGCCCATCAGTTTGAGAAGCTCTCTTCCTTCTTCGTCTGTTGTTGCTGTGGTCACGAAGCAGATGTCCATACCTCTAACCTTGTCGATCTTGTCGAACTCGATTTCGGGGAAGATGAGCTGCTCTTTGAGACCCATGTTGTAGTTGCCTCTGCCATCAAAAGCGTTGGCGTTGATGCCTCTGAAGTCTCTTACTCGGGGCAGAGCCACGTTGAAGAGTCTGTCGAGGAATTCATACATTCTCTCGCCTCTCAGAGTGACCTTAACGCCGATCGGCACGCCTTCTCTGAGCTTGAAGTTAGCAACTGACTTTCTTGCGCGGCAGACTGTGGGATGCTGACCTGTGATGGTCTCGATGTCCTTAACGATAGCGTCGATAATCTTGGAATTATCCTTAGCTTCGCCGCAGCCGACGTTGATAACGATCTTGTCGAGCTTCGGAATCTGCATTACGCTTTTGTATCCAAACTTTTCCATAAGAGCGGGAGCGACCTCGCTCTTGTAGAAATCCTTCATTCTAGCCATGATTTACCTCCTTACAGCGTCTTGCCGCATTTGCCGCAAACGCGAACCTTCTTGCCGTCCTCAATCTTGTGAGCAACGCGCACGGGCTTTTTGCAGCTTGAGCAGTAAATCTGAACTTTGGAAGCATACATCGGAGCCTCAGCTTCAACAATGCCGCCCTTGTCGCCCATCTTGCGGGGCTTTATGTGCTTCTTGACCTTGTTGAGGCCCTCTACGATGACTTTGCCTTCCTTCGGGCTGACTGCCAGCACCTTGCCGGTCTCGCCCTTGTCGTCACCGCTGATGATCATAACGGTGTCGCCTGTTTTGACGTGAAGCTTGTTTGCCATAACTGTCAACCCTCCTTACAGTACTTCGGGAGCGAGGCTGAGAATCTTGAGGTACTCGTGGTCACGAAGCTCTCTGGCGATCGGGCCAAAGATACGAGTTCCCTTGGGATTCTTGTCGTCCCTGATTATAACTGCTGCGTTCTCATCAAAGCGGATGTATGTGCCGTCTGCACGGCGAACACCGCTGCGTGAACGGACGATAACTGCCTTAACGACATCGCCCTTCTTAACCTGACCGCCGGGAGCGGCCTTTCTGACAGAGGCAACGATAACGTCGCCAATGTTA